>NZ_JBMLRC010000041.1:0-58795 GCF_049241225.1 Emticicia sp. | reverse complement strand
TACTCCAATCGTACCATTTAGGAATTGAAATATGCCCAAAACATTTCTACATTGCCTAACCGCAAAAACTCCAATCGTACCATTTAGGAATTGAAATAGAGCTGCGATGGGTGAACCAGCAACGGCACCAAATACTCCAATCGTACCATTTAGGAATTGAAATACATCCGCTTTATAGTAGTTATTACCTTCTTGAAAAACTCCAATCGTACCATTTAGGAATTGAAATATCGTGAGTATTTACCAACGATGCCAGTAGCAAAAACTCCAATCGTACCATTTAGGAATTGAAATTGTGAGGGTTTAGCTACCGATGTTTTCGACAACGACTCCAATCGTACCATTTAGGAATTGAAATGCCGATACAAGATTTTAACGGTATTTTGGGTAAATTACTCCAATCGTACCATTTAGGAATTGAAATGATGTGTTAACAAAGCCAAAAAAATATAGGCTCGAAACTCCAATCGTACCATTTAGGAATTGAAATGCCACATTACTTTATATTACAGTTAGAAAAATTACCACTCCAATCGTACCATTTAGGAATTGAAATTGCAAATAACTGTTGACATCCCCGAAGATTTGGAAGACTCCAATCGTACCATTTAGGAATTGAAATTGTGAGGGTCTAAAATTTCTTGATAACCCTTAGTAGACTCCAATCGTACCATTTAGGAATTGAAATTTGTAGAGCTTTTTAAATCGGTTAAAATCTCGCAACACTCCAATCGTACCATTTAGGAATTGAAATATATTCGAGATTGCCACCGTATGCCCCCACTCGACACTCCAATCGTACCATTTAGGAATTGAAATAGTAATACACCGTTATTACGATTGAGCCAAGTCCTGACTCCAATCGTACCATTTAGGAATTGAAATGAGTGGGCTGGAGAGTTACTCGGTGATGGGGGTTGAACTCCAATCGCACCATTTAGGAATTGAAATGTGTCTATACCTCTGGAGTTTCCGTAGGCAATTAGTACTCCAATCGCACCATTTAGGAATTGAAATTTTCGGTGCAGTCTAATAATGAGCTGGCAAAACTTAACTCCAATCGCACCATTTAGGAATTGAAATAATTTTCAAAATTTCGGACACGGACAAAACGTGGAACTCCAATCCCACCATTTAGGAATTGAAATTTTGAGTAATACCAAAAAGTGTTAGGTATGGGCTGCACTCCAATCGCACCATTTAGGAATTGAAATGAGCTAACCAGTCGATGCAACGTGGCTGGCGTGATACTCCAATCGTACCATTTAGGAATTGAAATAATAAAAAGATATTTAAATATAATCTTCACCAAAACTTGAAATGAATTGGGGAATGGGAATATGATTTAGAAAAAAGTTACTTATTCGAATAATAATCCAATACGGTTTTTCTAAAATTAAACTCGTATTTCGATTGAATCAAATTTGATTTTGCCCTTTCGAGATTAATACGAAAAGTATTTAATTCAATTGCATGAAGTAAGCCTTCTAAATAACGGTCTTTGGCAGAATCGTAGGCAATTTGTTGAGCTGAAACCTGCCTTTGGGCAGCCTTTAGCTTTTCTTGGGCAATTTTGGCAGTCAGATACACCTGCTCAATTTCTTGCTTTATTTGAAGTTTTGTCTGTGATAGCTGAGTTTCTACAATTCTTTGATTGATTTGAGCATTTGTAATTCGTCCTTTAACCTGCCCATTGGTGTAAATTGGGATATTTATACTTAAACGTGCAAATTGATTCAAATTAAAGCCTAATTGATTGAAATAATTATATTCTTTCGCTGCTGCACTCGAATACGCTGAACCAACTCCTGCACCCAAAGAAACAGTTGGATATTTACCTGCTTCGGCGAGTTTTACGCCTATATTGGCACTTCTTACTCGTAATTCTGCACTTTTAATAATTGGTTGAAAATAAAATCCAGAAAGAATATTTTGCAAGTAATTATCATTCAAGAGAACTGTTTTTTCTTCTATCGAATTACTCTCAATATCATACGCCACAAAATTCGGAAAAGCCATCAATTGAGCCAATGAAAGTTTTGAAACATCAATATTGTTTTTGGCATTTAGAGCATCATATTCGGCAGTGGCGAGTTGTGCATCTAAATCAATTAAATTAGTTTTTGGCATATTCCCTTCATTGACCAATGCCTTTGCTCGTTCATATTGAGATTGGATGTTTTGAATTTGCTCCTGAGCAATTTTTGATAATTCTTGGTTCATCAGCACCTGCATATAAGCAAGTGTGATTCGGATTCGTAATTCATTTTTTGCCCTTTGAATTTCCACTTGGTCTGCTTCGGCATTGTATTGGTTTTGAATAATCTGATTTTTAAGCGAAAACCCATTAAAAATTATAAAATTGGCATTTGCACCAAACGAATTGGAAGAAATAGTGCGTTGAATGAAGCCATTGGTGAAAGGGTCAATGCTCCGACCTGAATTAATCCCCTGCGAAAACGAACCTGAAAGATTTGGGAGAATAGCTTTTTCTGACTGCTCCAAAGTATTTTCAGATTGCTTTAATCTTAACTCTTTTAACTTTACATCAAAATTTTGTTTGTAGCCGTATTCTATACATTGATTGAGAGAAAAACGCTGTTGAGCATTTCCTCCAAAGTAGAGCAAGATTAGAATTAGTTGTAGAAAATATTTTAAAATACGGTTATCCATATAAAACAAACTCCCTTTTAGGGACGATTCGATTGGGAGCTACCTCTCAAAAATCCTAATAAATTCTTTAAAAAACCTCTCTATCAGCCTTTTATCTTCTGTAATTATTTCACCTGATGCGGTCATTCCATTACGAAAAGGGATAGTTTTATTTGCTGAAGTTTTTAGTCCTTTTGGGAAATTTACTTTAACAAAATAAGCCGAGTCTTTTGGGATTTCGGAAATACTTTGAATCTGCCCTCGTAGTGTACCATACTCTTCATAAGGATAACTTTGAAGCTTTACTATAATTTCCTGCCCACGTTTTACTTTACCAAAATTAAATTGACCGATATTCATTTCTCCGTGAAACCCTTCTCCATTAGGTAAAACATAAAGCAATTCTTGTCCTGTTTTTACTAACTGGTTTTCTTGTAGTGATGTTAAAAAAACCACTTTTCCTGCCGTTGGAGCAATAGCAACGTAAAGTTGTTTCCATGCTTCAATATCACTTTTGAGGGTGTGCATGGCTTGAATGAGGGCATTCTTTTGTTCTGTAATCGTTTTGTCTAATTCCAAAATTTCTTGTTGCTTTTGATTTTGAGATATTAGATTATTCTTCATCGAACTCTGCATTTGCTCATTGCTTTGCTGTTTGCCAAGCACTTTGCTGATGGCTTGCCGATAATCATTTTTTGAAACATAACCTTTTTCTTGTAGTCGTTTTTGGCTTTCCAGTTCATCTTCGGCTAATGCTAAATCTTTTTGATTATTCTGTAATTGATTTTTAAGATTTGACTGCAATGAATTTAGTTGAGCAAAATCATTTTCGAGCATTTTTCGTTTTTGTAAATAAGTACCATTACCAACAAAAGATTTTACTCTGGTAAATGTTTCTTGAAAAACCTGATAAGATTTTTGTAATTCACCCAATTGAAAAAAAGATGGAATTTCGACGGTATAAGCAGCCGAAAGATTATCATTAGCAGTCATATTGACCAAAGAATCCGTTAAATCATTCAATATCAAAACTTCTTCATGATTGGCGGTACTCTCCAAAAATGCAATCCTTTGTCCTTCTTTTACTGTCTGGCCATCAGTTGTTAGTAATTTTACGAGTTTTCCATCTGTTTTAGCTATAACTGATTTTGGTAGGTTCTGTGAAACAATTTTAAGACTTCCGCTCACCAAATCAGGGTAACGAATAAACCAGGTAACTGCCAGCATCAGCACCAAAACAAAGAAAAAAACAGTAATTCCCCAACGAATAAGCCACGCAGGTGGTTTGCTCAAAACTTCATTTACCTCGCTGCTTCGTAGTTCGGGCATTCTTCCATCATTGCCATTATTTCCGTTTTTGTTGATAATTGGAGGTAAAGTAGGAGGTACAATGATTTCTTGTTTCAATAAATCATCAGTTATTTCCATACCTTTTCCACCCAACAATTCCATCAGATTTGTTCGGAGTAATTTCTCTGAATTATTTGATTCGTCGTTCATTAATTCCCTAATTCTAACTGATTTTTCACTAACTCAAAATATTTTCCATGTCGTTGTGTGAGTTCGGCATGAGTTCCAACTTCTACAATTTCTCCTTTTTCCATAACTACAATTTGGTCAGCATTTTTTACCGTACTTAGTCGGTGAGCTACTACAATTACCGTCCTTCGACCCGTGGAACCGCTTTTAAAGAATTCTTCTAAATTTGCCATGATAACGCTTTCGTTATTGGCATCAAGTGCGTTGGTAGCTTCATCGAAAAATATAAAATCAGGGTTTTTGTAAACGGCTCTGGCAATTAGTATTCTTTGCTTTTGCCCTTGTGAAATACCATTTCCTTCTGCACCAATTTTTGTATTATAACTCAATGGCAATTGTTCAATAAACGATTGAATATTAGCAACTTTTACTGCATGAAGCAGCTTTTTAGTGTCTGGAAATTCATCACTGAAAGCAATATTCTCAGCAATAGTATCTGAGAAAATAACCCCTTCTTGCATGACCGTTCCACATTTACTACGCCAAAGTTTGTGGCTGATATTTTCGAGTGAAACATTACCTAAGCGAATTTCTCCGCTTTGGGGCTTATAAAATTTTAGTAATAATTTTAATAGTGTAGTTTTCCCACTACCACTTGTGCCTACAATTGCCGTTATTTTTCCTTGTGGAATTGTCAAATTAATATTTTTCAAAACAGGTTCATTTCCTGCACCAGTATAAGTAAACGTGAGGTTTTTGAGTTGAATATCTTGATTTTCGGGCAAAATATGTAACAATGGTTTTTGTGTAGTTTCTTCATCATCAATTTCATGAATTTCATTCAATCTTTCGAGGCTGATTTGTGCATCTTGGTAGTGTTGCATAAACTGAATCAATTGCTCGACAGGGCTATTGAGCTGCCCAATGATGTATTGGAGTGCCATCATTGCCCCTAAAGTCATTTGCCCATTAACAACCGCAGTGGCTGCCAAAAACGAAATGACAATATTTTTACCCTCGTTGATAATCATTGCTCCCGTTTGCTGATATTGTTGCAAAGCAAGCCCCTTGACGCTTAAATGAAAGTTCTTCACTTGTAAATTCTCCCACTCCCAACGTTTTTTTATTTCGGCATTATTGAGTTTTAGTTCAGGAACAGACTGTACAAGTTGTATCAAAGAACTTTGATTTTGACTCGCTAAAGCAAAGCGTTTATTATCTAATTTTCGGCGATAACGCAGAAAAAATACTATCCAAATACTATAAACAATACTACTCACTAAAAAAACGCCAAAGATAGTAAGATTATAATACGCTAAAACTACGCTAAAAATGATGAGATTGAACATCGAAAAAAGTATATTAAGCGATGTTCCCGTAAGGAAAGACTCAATGCGTTGGTGGTCGCCGATGCGTTGGAGAATATCGCCAGTTTTTTTTGATTCAAAAAACGAAACGGGCAAACGCAATAGTTTACCCAAAAAATCTGACAATATACTGAGGTTTATACGTGTACTAATATGAAGGAGTATCCAGCTACGGATAAACTCTACCGACATTCGGCCAATAAACAGCATCAGTTGGGCTGCCAGTACCAAATAAATAAAATGCAAATTGCGGGTTTGGATGCCAGTATCTACCACCGATTGTGTAAGAAACGGTAGAATAAGCTGTAATATTGAACCAATAAAAAGCCCCAAGAAAAGTTGTAGGATAAGGCGTTTATACTTAAAAAGGTAGCCCGACAGCATACTTAGGTTAATACCCTTTGTTTGCTCGTCAGTTTCTTGGTAAAATCTTTGAGTTGGCTCTAAAAGTAGTGCAATGCCTGTTTTTTCACCTTCGACTATAGTAGTTGCCCACTGGCTTTCAAACTCGGCATAAGAATATTTAATAAGACCCAATGCAGGGTCTGCAATATAAACTTGGTTCTTTTTGATTTGATAAACAACAACAAAATGATTTTGTTTCCAGTGAATTATACATGGCAGTGGAGCATCTTTTTCTAATTGTTTGAAAGGTACTTTTACTGCCAACGTTTTGAAACCAATGCTCTCGGCAGCCTCACTGATACCCAATAAAGATACACCCTCTTTGCCTATCTGGGTTGCCTCACGTAGTTTTTGTATAGAAAACCCTCGCTCATAATGCTTTGCTACCATGCGTAGGCAGGTAGGACCGCAATCCATTGCATCGTGTTGTTGGAAGTGAGGAAATTTAGGCATTATATAAATCTTTTTACTTTAAAATCTTAACAAAACCCTTCAAACTCATTACTCGTTTTCATCAATCCTAATTCAACTAACTGGTTTGCATCTTTAAATTTTTTAGACTTTTCGTAATAAAAATTTAGTTTTGGCTGCTTATCTATTGTTTTGGCGTAATGTTCATATCTAATTGCATTACCATAATGTTGCTTTCTGCTTACTTCCTCCTGCACTTCCCCTATAAAATCTGATAAAAATTTTGTGTGAAATACAACCCCTTCAATATCGGCAGAATTTGTATTTGTTATTGCGTGCATTCCTTGAACAAGATAAACACCATCACAATATTTGAAGAGTGGAACTTTTGAAAGAATATCTGTTGGATTCATTTTCCCAAATACTCTTTCTCTCATACCGCCTGCATAGGCACTAATTTGAATTGGTTTCATATTTTTATTATCATAAAATACAAATGAGGCTTTGTAGTATTCTGTATCAAAAAAAAGCAATATTTCTAATGGATTAGTTTGTGTATATTCAACTTCTAAAATATTATTATCAGCGTACATATCTAATAAAAGCGTTGAAATTGAAGTAAATTTATGTTTTTCAAGGTATTTTATTAAACTCGGTAAAGATATAGTATTGAAATTTGGATAATAAAACAGTTCATCAATATCAACTACTATACACCAATAATTTTTACCATAAGTATCTAATAGATGTTCCATCCAAAACCAATGATTTTTATATGTTTCATTGGTAGAAAAAAGATGAAGGTTTATTTCTTTTAAAGCAATTTCTACGGAGTTATCGGTTGAATTATTATCAATTATGAAAAATCTATTAACCCCCATTTGTTTATAATATTGAAAAAAATGAGGTAATCTCATAGATTCATTTCGCATAATGGCAAATAAACGTATTTCATTTAAGTCTGCTGGTATACTATATTGGTCTATTCTATTGAGCGTTTTAACAGACTCTTTTCTTCGCAGATTATATTCTCGCCTCTTCTTTTTTATACTCCAATATTCTTTTGCCTTGCTTAACAAGGTTATCCATCTATATTTCAAAGAATAATTCGGCATTACTTTTTCTTTAAAAGTTGTTCAAACAAAATTTTAGTTTCGGCATCAGAAGGACGAGGAGCATTAGGATTTATAACTTCACCATCTTTTCCAATTAGAATATATCGAGGTATTGTTGTAATATTAAACTTTTGTGCAATTTCTGATTCGCTTCCTTTAGGTAAGAAATAGCTTTCATCCTCTGATAAGCCCATTTGATTTGTTGCTTTAGCCCATGCCTTAAAATTTTCATCAATTGAGATATAAACAAAGTTTACTCCCCTGTTTTTATATTTATTATTTAGCTTTTGAGATATTGGCATTTCTTTCCTACAAGGTAAACACCATGAAGCCCAAAAATCTATATATGTAATTTTACTATCGCAAATAGCTTTTAACGTTTTAGGGGCTTGATTTAAGGAAAGTAATTCATCATTACTTATTTCTACCTTTCTATTATTACCTAATAAATCTTTTAAATATACATTATATTGAAGTGATTTACTTGTTAGTATAAATTCATTAACCAAGCTATCATATTCAGCATGTGTAAATTTAAAATCTGTTCGATTATTTTTTACCCAAGATAAAATTTTAAATTGCATATAAACCTTAGTATGACTCTTAAAATTTGAGCTAATGAGTGTGTAATATTGCTTTAAGGATAAGTCTTCTCCAGGATTTTCTAAGTAGTATAATAAATTTGATATGCCCCAACACCCTTTACGATAGTAAGGAATATAGAGAAGCTCATCATTGTTATAATACTTTAAATTATAACTTAACTCTTTTAAGTATTTGGCATCCCATTTATTATAATTACCAAAATAAGTTTTTCGAAACAATTTGTCATACATTATTATTTCTTGCCAATCCGTTAAGAAAGTGCTATCCAAATTATGTCTTACACAATAATCTTCAAGAAATTGTCTCTTTTCTTCATAATAGTTTTCTATTTTTTCTTCTCTCAAGTTATATTTTTTTAAAAAAGTTGTATCTAAAAAAAAAGATTCTAAGAATGATGCCCTTTTTTGCGAGAATTGTTTATCAAATTCTACTGAGAAATTTAACTCTTTCTCCCATTTTTTATCTTCAGTTTTAGTTCTAATTTGATTTAAAGAATCACTAATACTTATTGAAATATTTTTATAGGCTTCTCTAATTAAAATATCTTTTGATTGCCAACCCTCTGTTGAAATTATAGATGGCGATTTTACTTCATTTCTCCCTTGGTTCAAGTCAATGATTTCATCAAAAATATTTTCATAAGATAAGAGTTGATTTTTAGTATTATTAAAAATTAGTGAACTGTATTCATTTTCTGACTTGTTAGGCACGGTTTTATCAGCATAATTTATTTTGGATTCATTTGAACAGTTACATCCAAATACTACTATAAAATAATTTAAAAATAACATCAATTGGCTTCTTTTATAAGTAATGCTATTTTGTTTCCCTTTAAAAGTATAAATTAGACATCTCCTAAAGAGATTCGAATGTTTCTTCTGTGGCATACTATTTATTTTAAACCTATTTGAAAAAAATAAAACGAACCTAAAACAATAAATTAGGCTCGTTTTAGCACTTTAATCTAATTACCAAGAGGCACTTTTATGTGATGAACAACTATCACAGCAGTAAAAAGTTTGTACCCCTCCCCCCCAAGAGGCAACAGTTTTTGCTTCTTTTTTTGCAGAGTCTAAGGACGAATGATTGCAGTTTCTGGAACCACCTGTGTTACCTATAACAGTTACACAACAAGCTCCACCACCCTTTACTTTTTTCATTTCTGACCTTGTCAAGATTGAATCATTAAAGCTTAATAAACTTTTCATTTTTTCATTTTTTTGAATTTAGAAAATTGATTTTATTTTTGATTTCGAAATCCATACCTATTTCCTCAAAAGTTCGTCAAATATTTGCCTGATTTTTGGGTCTGATGGGCGTGGTGCATCTTGATTGATTACTTTGCCATCTTTATCAATAATCATATATCTCGGAATTGAATTAATTTTATACTTTTTTGCTATTTCAGATTCAGTATTTTTGGGAAGAATAAAACTTTCATTTTCTAAAAGCCCTATTTGTTTCATTGCTTTTTCCCAAGAAGCAGGATTTTCATCAATAGAGATATAAAGAAAATTTACCCCTTTTTCTCTATATTCTTCTTTTAGTTTTTTAGAAACGGACATCTCTTTAAGGCAAGGGAAACACCAAGAAGCCCAAAAATCAATATAAGTTAACGGAGACTGATTTAATTTATCAAAAACAAACTGTTTATTATTGATATCTAATACTTCATTACCTTTTGTAATCAAATTATCTAAATTTTGTTTTTTTGTTAAGCTATTAATAAATTCAGGAGTTTTACATGAAGAAATATATTTGTTCAATATTTCACCATACTCTTGGTCAGTAAATTTAAACCTGTATGGATTATTTTTTACAAGGGAAATGTATTTGTATAAAAATAAATCTCTAGTTTGATTAGTAAAAATCTTATCAAGTTCATCATATTCAGATTGTAGGTTGTAAGCTTTTTGTAATGGTGCTTTAGTGGTAAAGTAGTCATAGACTAAACCTACACTATTTTTGTAAGCTCTTAAATATAGTTTTGAATCATTATTGAAGTTTGAAAAAGTATTTTTTATTTCCTCATGATACCACTTTGGTAAAATTGTCATAATTTTTCTGTTAGGTATAATATACAATTTTTTCTCAAGCATTTCATATTTAAAAAAATCTCTCCAAGCACTAATCGATTCCTCACTCAATTCAAACTTTTGTTTATAACTCTCTAAAAAAATATTTTTTGATTCTAAATCTATTTCTATTTTTTTCTCCCTTTCCTTCAAGTTTTCATTCAAATTATTTTCTTCTATTGTAACATCAGGTACATTGTCCACTATTTTAACCTTACTCTCTTGTATATATTTTAAATATAAGTTATCAATTATTGAGTCTTTCAAATTTTTAGATTTAATAAAGAAAAATGATTTTTTTTCGGAAATTTTTATGGTGTCTTTATTTGTATCACAAAGAAAAACTTGTTTAATTGTTCTATTTTGGCATACAACTTGGATTTTTTTTTGTGAAGTTTCTATATTTGTTATCCCCGTGGATAATAAATGATACTTTCCAAAACTATCATAATACAATACAGCAGAGTTGTTCTGACTAAGTTCAATTTTAAATACTATCAAATCCTTATTTTTTTTAAAATTTGTCAAAACAAGGTTTTCTACTTTTTTTACTTTTGTGCCTTTAGATTCGCATGAAATTAGAAAGGTGATTATGAGTGAAAAATAAAATATTTTCATAATGTTTATAATATAATTATTGACCTGATTATCAGATTGTTATATTAGCTAAAACATAATTTAATTAGTATTGTACACATAAATTACAATTAAATTATTTTAATTTTACCTCAACTAAATAAAAACTTGTGAGGTAAAATTAAAAGAAGTATTTTAGCACCAAGAACATACTTTCGATGGGCCATCTGTACAACTAGAACAGCACCATCGAGTAGACCCTCCATTGCTTGCACAAGTTGCCTTTCCCTCTTTGCTCAATACTTCACCTTTATTACCATAAATGGGTTGCATCGCCCATCCATTTCCATAACATTGGGAAGAACATTGACCACCCTTAACACTCTTCATCTCTGACCTTGTCATTGATGAATCAAAAAAACTCATTAAACTTTTCATTTTTTTCATTTGTAAAATTTAGAAGAAATTAAATTTATTATTGATTTCGAAATCCTATTTTTGATTGTAAACTGAGCAATTTTATAATTTCGGTCGTGTTATAATACTTTGGTATTTCTATATTATTCAAGAAAGTAACTGGTGCTTCTGTTACCCCTGCTAACTCAAGCCAACGAAGATAAAAGGCTGTTTGTTTATACCCTTCTTCATTCTCTTCTATAATCTGTGTGCGTTTTATCCATTTCTTTACATTTTTAGATTCATCAGCAAACCATTCCCGCAAAGCTTCACTCAAATTTTCTTGGCTCAATATTCTTCTGCTTATTTGCCCAGCGTTGTCATTGCGTGCCAAAGAAGCCGCTAAAATTATTTGAACTTTTATTGTATCCTCAATTTCTAATAATTTCTTAACGATATGGTAAGTTTGTCGGCAAGAAGCACAAACAGGACTTAAAACTAAAATCAAACTATTCTCCGCTGCAGGATTTCCCATTTCAATAGTTTTCATACCCTCAAAAATAGGTGGAAGAAATACTTCTTTACCCATTAATGCTTGAATATAGTCTGGGTCAAATTTGAGTTTCTGAAACTCTCGATATATGGTGTCAATTCGTAATGATTTTTGTATTGGTTTCTTTATGAAAGCCCAAAGGATAGGAGTGAGAACAAACGCAAAAACAGCTCCCCAACCCCCGATGGGGGAGTTAAAAAATAAAATAGGACTTGTAAAACCCATTTTCAGAAAGATAAAAAACTCCACCCAAATCAAAACTTGAATTGTTACGCAAAGCGGACACCATTCTTTGGCAATAAATGCTTGGTAATAAATTGACCAGATGGTGTAAGGTAAGGCTAAAACACCCAAGCTCCCTAAGCTCCAGAGAGGGAATTTAGGAAAAAATAATAGTGTTAGAAATCCACCTGCAAAATAGAAAAGCCCAACTTCTGACCACGTAAGCCAACCGAAAATTCTAGCGGCTTTTGAGTTCAAAATATTATTACAATTTGTTTTGTTATTGAGTTGGCAAACACTTCTTAAAAACGAATTATTACTATCAATACTGTACCAAACCAGCATTACCGAAACAACTAAACCTAATGTTTTTGTAAGTAAGAGGGCATAATATTGCCAGTTGTCAGTAATTGAGTATTGTTTTGTAACTTGGTAAAGCAACAAACCAAAACATGTTAATAGCCCTGTAATAATGAAAGGAAATCGAAGGCTCTCAATGATTTCTTGCTTGCGTTTTTCTTTGTAATTTACTTCACCCGAAGTTTCATTGGGTTCAATTAAAAGCGTAGTACCTTGCCAGTGATGCAAAAAAGAGGTAATGCTTTCTTTTTTTATTCCAATTTCATCATGTGTCCATTCAATAGTATCATCTATTATTTTAGTAATGGTTATAAATGTGCCACCACCACCCTCAAAATGAGCAATAGCAGGTAATGGAATTTCGTGCAAACGGTCGGGGGTTAGCCGTGTTGCTAAATTTGGCACATTAAAGTCATGCAGTACATCACTAAAAGCAACAAATGTTGGAAAATTAGGATGTTGTAATAGTGCATTTTTTAGACTTGTTGCTGTTATTTTTAAATTGGTCAACCTTACTAATTGCCAAATAGCCTCAAAAGCATTCTTTTCGTTAGGATTGAGTTTCATAATCCAATTTCGTTGAGTGTTTGTTTAAGTATTTCGGGTGAATAGTTCTTTACATTTATTTCTTTAAATGTTTTAATCTTATTTTTAAATGCTTCATCATCAAGTAATTGATTTATTTTTATTTTGAGTTCGTTTAATCTTTCAAAGCCAAATACCCCTCTTAAACCAATACCAAAATACTCAACTTTAAAGGCATTTCCGTTTTGGTCATAGTGCATATCTAAAGGATAAACCAGCATTGGCACTTCATAATGAATACTCTCTTTTATTGAACCAAATCCGCCATGTGTGATAAACAAATCACAGATTTGTAGTACCTGTAATTGTGGTACTCTCGAAAAAAAAATGACGTTTGGTATGTCTTTTCTATTACTCTCTATAAATTCAATCACAAATCGATTAACGGATATTATTAGAAATGAATTAGGAATACTGCTCACAGCATCAATTATTGTATTCAGAAAATCTAATAACTTTCGGTCTGGACCTTCATAATAGGTACCAAAACTGCAATAGATAATTTTTTTAGGGGATATTTCATCACTTCCTTGTTTTTCTTTGATGATTTTTTGCCAACCTTTTTCAAAGTTTTCATCTAATTCTGTATCTTTTCTCTTTTCTCGGTGGCAAAGTCCTAAATAATATTGATAGCTTTTGCGAACTTCGGGGGCGAACTCAAATTCTAAGGGTGCAAGTAAAAGTTCGGGTACATTATCAAATGACATCGTAAAGCTATTAGGCACTATTTTATATTTTTCTGGAATCTCATTGTTCATTATTAATTTTTTAACTTGGTTTTGAGCTAAATATGCCAAAATTGTTGATTTTGGGTACTTCAAAAAACCTTTGATTGAAAACTTATTCAGTTCTTGATTCTCATTTTTTCTGTTACTTTTAATCAAAAATCCTTCTGAAACAATAGGGTAATCTCCAACACGATAAGTAGAAGGCATCGGATTGAACAAACAAATTTTTATTTCATGATGCTTGTGATAGAGACTTATAAAATCGGTACTATTAAAAATGTCTAAAATAATGACACTCGGTTTTATCAATTCAATTAGTTTATTGTACTCTCCTTTCCGATACTCATATACTTCATTTGTTCGGTATGCTTTTACAAGCCTCAAAAAACTGACCTTATCTTTTTTTATTTCTGTAATAACTCTCCCTTCAGCACCGATAGCAACCTTAAAACTTGAAATGATATACGCTTTGTAGGCATTTTTCTCAACTATTTCCTTTAATATTTCGGTCGTTACGGCGTAATGAACTTCATATCCATTCTCTGAAAGTAAATCAGCCAAAAACAAAGATGGTATAACATGACTTCGTATAGATGCAGGTACAATCAATGCCCTTTTATTCATTGGTCGGTTGCTAAATGAAATATTTAAAATACTTTACGATGTAATACAAGGACTCACCAATCAAAAATTAGTAATTCAGGAGTTTATAGGAATGTAATTTTTTTAAGAATTACTTTACTTTTTGGAAGTGAGACAAAATTGAGAGATAAGCGAGTGAATTCCTATGCAAAAACGCATAATCGTTATGCAATTTTGCATAATTTTTAATGCGTATTTTTACGTATTAAAAATAGGTATTTTTACGCTATTATTTTTTATAAAAAGTTCTTTAATTTGCCAATTATATCCCTAACTTGAGCACAAACCATGACTTACGGTACTAAACTCCGCAATATCCGATTACAAAAAAGTTTATCACAAGCAGAAGTAGCTAATGCTATTGGTCTTGACCAAAGTAGTTATTCTCGCATCGAAAGCGACCAAAGCGAACCCAAAGCTGGTGTATTGATGAAAATCGCCAAGTTTTATCAGGTAGATATAACGTCTCTGTATCCTCCATCTGCATTATGAGTGTTTTATCTTTACTCTAATATTGGGTTAGTAATTATTTCTATATCACAATATTGTTCAAACTCATTACATCACATTAAATAATATGTTTAATAAAAAACTGCAAGACCTTACTTACCAAGATTTGGAGGATTTAATTTATATTCAACAGGTTGGTGAAGGGTACAACTTAGATTTTAAAGGAGAACCTAAGAATATAGATGATTTTTCTAATAAACTCCTTAAAATATTTTCATCATTTGCAAATACAAATGGGGGGTATATAATTATTGGGGTAGAAGAAATAGACAAACAACAAAAAGGATTTGAGATAAGAGGCATAAATCCAGCCATTAATAATAAAAATGCCGTTGAATGGATAAACCAAACAATTAATGGTAATCTTGAACCTAAAGTATTTTACTACGACCCCAAAGTAATAGAGATACCTAACACTGATAAAATAGCGGTTATCTATCAAATTCCAGAGAGTTCAAAAAAACCACACTTTAATAATCGAGACTGTAAATACTACATTCGTCAGAATGATAGTTCAGAAGCGGCCAAACATCATACAATTAGAGATATGTTTGAATTTTCAAGACATCGAACAGAGGAATTAAGCAATTTTTTAATCAAAAGAAACCTTTTCAATGAAAATGACGAAGATTTTGGCTTGACAAATATTTCAAAACAGATTAAGACTGAAGAATTTACAGCAGAAATAGCAGTTCCACAACCATTATTTTTAGCGTCTTTTATTCCTAAATACTTAAATCAAGATGTTTCAAAAGTTCAGAAAAGAGATTTTGTGAATTGGTTAGAGCAAAACTCACGAGGTTATCCACCTTTACCAAATTATCCTGTAATTTCTACTACTAAAAAAGAATATAGTTTAGATGGTGTAACTTTCAGAAGTTACAATCAATCATCTTATTTCGATTTTCTAAATAATGGTTTTTTCGAGGTTGGCTTATGCGATTCGCTATTTTGGAATTTTGAAGAAGAATGGGAAAAGCAACAGGTTTATTGCCTACATGTCACGTTTACGGCTGGTTATATCATTAGTTTACTTCATTTCATGAAAAAATTCTACGAGTATATCAATTATGATGATGAAGTAATGTTACAGTTGAGTTTTAGGAATGTTTTGAATTTTCATATTGAAGGCTTTAATCAAACAAAAGGCCGTCGTGAATGGAGAAACTACCGTGATATTCCTAAGAATAAAAACCACAATCATTTCAAAATTTTGCATTACTTCACACCAAGTTCGCTGAATGATGATTCAATCTCTTTGATAACTCAGGAGTTATGTGAAAAGATACTTTTAGGTTTTGGTATTAATGATAGTACGGCTTGTTTTATAGAAAATAATATTGATGTAAATACTTACAGTCATAAACGTCATATTTAATTTATCAAAAATGTCCGAACTATTGTCCTATCATACCGTCCGATTAACATTCAACGTGATTTTTTAATAGTTAGGAATTTCTTATATTTAAGCCTCATATATTTTCTGTTACAAGAAATCTTAAATAATTCATTCACATATCGTCTGATAACCTTCAAAAGTATCAGACGATATGTAATAGGAACAAAAAACTACTTGGTATTGTAGTAATTCAAAGAAACCCGAAAAGTATTCGACAATACCTCATTTAGTTTATTTGGAATCAAATACGCTAAATCAAGTCCAAAATCCTTAAATTTTCCACCTAAACCAAGTGTGAAATATTGTATATCCCCCTTACGCTTATTCTGAGTATAGTAGCCCGCACGAGCATAAAGAAATTCACGAAATTGAAATTCTATACCTAATGAAAAAGTAATTTCTCTCATGGTTTCACGAAAGCCATCAGGTGCAGTACCCCAAGATTGAAAAATTGTGCCGATTCCTGAAATACTTTCTTCATTTCGCCCTGCAATCACTTCATTTTGAATATTTCGTATCGAAGGCGTTGGCACGAGTAATTTGTTGGCATCAACAGTAAACATAAGTACATTCTCTTTCTTCCCCAAAACGAGGTTTTGTGCTGCACCAAGTTTGAGCAGTGTTGGTTGAAAATTTCGTGCTTTATAGTCTCCATAAGAAACTTTACCACCAATATTGGTCAACGAAGCACCATAATTTAACCAACGCTTTTTTGTATTCCTCCCATCGTGGTAAAAATATAAATCTCCAGCAATAGCATTGACTGGTTTTATGGTGATATTTTGGGTGATTGAACGAGCCGATAAGTTGGAATAAATATATTTCAAACCAACGGAAAGGCTATTGTTGTGGCGAAGTTTGAGGCTATAAAAACTATTGATTGAAAACTCTTTCGATTGGAAGTTTTTGATAAACTCCCTTTTATCGCCATAGATTGCTACATTTCCTGTATCAAAATATTTTGCCCCAAATCCATACGCATTTTTCTCTTTGGCTTGAAATAGATTCAACCCATATAAATTCATCCCTTGAATGAGGTTTCTGTAATAGGGTGTATAATGCAACGATGCACCGTAGGTTTTTCGATTTTTTTAGTGTTAGTGGTTGCTTAATTGTTATTTGTTAATAACAATACCACCTAACCCCAATCGTGCCATTTAAGAATTGAAATGACGTTAACAGTTTATAATATTACAGGGGAAATATTCCAGCCCTCAACCATCATCAAATAAACAATTTTGAAAGAAAATTAATTATTTGACTCGCACCTAATTTTAAACACAATTACTATTCATTCTTCATTTTTCGCACCCGTTGCACTGGGAGCTGGTAAAATGAAAGGAATAGCAATTAAGTTAGTGAATAAAAGGGGAAGTTTTTTAAAATCTTCTCCCTTACTCAAGTTATTACATTTCTTCAACTGATAGATACAAACTGACAGAATTTGAGTATTCGCCTTTCAATATATCTACACAATATTATTTCTTCTTTCTACCAAAAATCATCAAAACAGCGATTACAAAAGAGAACAGCAAAATTGCAGGCGTTGGCTATTTGACTGACAAGGGTAAACATAGCTCATTTGTGCAGTTTGGGTATCCCGAAGGGAACCCTCCCAACTTCCGCATTTCGCCCTTGTCCGCCAAGCCCACGACTGCTTTTCATTTGGCGTTCTTTTTGCTTTTCGCAGTTTCGATAAGATTCTTGCCTACGAAGAAGGGAAATAACCTCTTCCGAAGTATTGAAAAAACGACCAAACATTGGCCGGCTCATACATCATCTGTCTAAAAAACAGGTAATGAGATGGGAAAGAAAAAATGCGAAAGTTTACTGAACGCCAAATTTTTTTCAAAAACTTTTTAAATTTTTACAATCATGTCAAACAACAAATCAACCTCTCTCAAATCTTATCAAACTGTTGATGAAACAAACGGTGAAGTTTTATCTATTTATCGCTACCTCACTGGCAACCCAAGAGAATACCGCTTTAATGGGCAGGTAGGTAAATTTTACCTTGATGGCAATGATATAGGAGCAAAACTCAAAATGCAACCGATTGCGTGGCGTTTCTTTGAAGAAAACCTCTTTGCGAGAGATAGAAAGGAAGAATGGGGCGAAGTATTTTTTATTGACAAAGATAATTGTGTGGCGGTTGTGATGTTCAATAATTCGAGTGTAAACAACCTCAAAAAAGTAATGCAAAGTATCTATTATCGTGGTAGCCTTCAAAACCCAAAAACCTTTGCTGATTTTATTGTGAATATTGCTTCGAAAGAAAAAACAAACGAAAAAGGCAAATACTACATTGCAGAGTTTGATATTGAAGATGCCGACCCTGAAAAAGTAAAAGGATACCGTGAGTTTGCTTTAGACCACCACATCTACCGTGAAGATACGTTAACACCTACGGCAGTGTACAATAAAAGTTTGGTGTCAGATACCTACTTTTTACCACCAGTCCCAAGGGTTGAGGAATTAGACGAAGTAACCGAAACAATTCTAAACTAAACATTTAGGGGGTGAAACTCCCCCTACTCTATTTTAATCCTAATTATAAATCAAAAGCATGGAATCAAATACACTCTCGTGGGACATTGTAGAAAAACCTATTTTCTCAAATGATGCAGTTTTGACAAGTCATAAAGCCATTTTTAGAAACGATACCAATAATTTATTGAATGTAACTAAGCAAAGTTATACACCCACGAGCAACGAAAGATTTTTGGAAGTAGTTGAGCGAATGAACGAAATTACAGGTTTCCCGATACGTTGTTATGATGAATTTGAGGGAGGAAAAAAGGTTTTAGCATTTTTGGAATGTACCGAACCAATAAAAGTTTCGGGTTATGACTTCACTGATTATATGCTTATCGGCAACAGCCACGACAGCAGTACAGGATTTTTTATTGGCAATAGTTCGATGATGATACGTTGTAAAAATCGTTTCTCTAAAGTCTTCCGCCAGTTGCAAATACACCACACTAAAAACCACGACCAAAAAATTGAGGGTTTACTGAAAAACTTTGAAACGTATATGCAACAACGGCAAATACTTTTTTCAAGAATGGAACAAATGCACAGCGTTGAAATTGATGAATCAGTCAAAACGGCTTTGGTTGAAAGATTAGTACGAATGAGTGAAGAAGAGAAACTCGGTAATGAAGAACTAACCTCAAGAAAGAAAAACCTCATTACAAATATCAATACTTGTATCAAGAAAGAATGTTTGGCTTTGGGCGATACCGCTTTTGGTTTAATACAAGGTATTACCAATTTTACAACTCACGTACGTCGAAATCGTGAAAATGTTTTTGGTAATGTTCTCGGCGGAGCTGCCCGAATCAATGAAGAAGCATTTAGGTTTTGTGAGGCTTTGGTTTAATTCTAATCAAACCCTTTCCAGTTCTCAAAAGTGTTTAAAACTATCTTTTTATGCAAAACAATGTATTTATAAATAATTATCGAGCCTATCCAAGTATTTCTAATTCAGATTTGACTGAGTTTAAAAATTATCTTTTTGGCTTAAACCCCTTCAAACCTTACAAGGCTTTTGCGTTTGGGTCGGTATTACATAGTAAACTATTAGAGCCTCATTCACCCATTATTATTCCGCAAGATGTTGATATTGATTTGATTGAAAATCTCATTTCAAGAATCAAACAAAACCGATTTTGTAGCTGGGTTTTGAATGGAAGTCATAATGAAATGGGCATTTTATTTAACGACAAAAACACGAAACTACCTTGCAAAGCCAAATTAGATTTGGTATGTAGAAAAAATATCATTGTTGATATTAAAACCACCAGTCAGCGAAGCTATAATGCTTTTGTAAAATCTTGTTATCAATACGAATACGACCGCCAAGCGGCTTTTTACTTAGATGCCCATAACAGACAAACACCAAGCAAAAGTTGTTTCTTTTTTGTTGGAGTGCAGAAAAAAGAACCCTACGATATTTTTGTTTTTGATGCACTTGCCCATCCCAATTTTATTAAGGATGGCAGAAATAAATACCAAATGCTTTTACAGAAATGGCAAGAAGTAGGTGGAATCCCGAACGGCTTTATAGCACCATCTTGGAACATGAATCTTTTAAAAAATGTAGCATAGAATTGTATGAAATGGAAAGATGAAATTTTGAAAATGACTAACTCCGATGGGAGTTATCATTTTTTCAACCCTGCTTTGATTATTGATATTTTGGTTTGTGAAACTACATTTCAAGTAACAACCGCCAACAGAGAGTTTTTCACATTTCCCATTGGATTAAATCAAAACCAAATAGAAAAATTTGTTGGTCAAAAATTGGCAAAACACTAAAAATTTTCGTGCATTCGCACGATTTTTCTTGAATGAGAGGGGAATGTATGGCGAATTACTTTCATCCGTGAGTCTCGTAACAGAAAATTTTTGCCAATAGGCAAAATATTTTCTATCTACTCAATCACCAATGAAAGGGGCTTGTGATGGCTTGGCACTGAAAAAGTTTTTCAAAACTGCCTCCGTTGTTTTAATAAACACTTTCAATTGGCTTGGCTTTGAATGGAAGGGGAAGTTCCTTGAAGCGATAATTGTAAATTCAGATTTTAGAATTTTCGCACTAAATTACATTCGATATTTTTGGAAATAAATCTATCCATGAATTAAGTTTATCAGTTTATCTCAAAAATCACAAGCATGGACGGAAATGGTGCTGAATTTTTAGAATCACTGAATTTTAGACGTCCTTTAATAAATTCAACTTTGTACTTTCCAAGTATTAATTCATGAAACCATTTTGTATCGGTTCGAGCAGGTAGTAGGGCAATAACTTTACATTTACCTGTGCTGACTTCCAAATGTGCTTTTTTAACCCAACTACTAATTTCTTTCCCATAAGGAGGATTCATCCAGCAAGTTCCTGTCCATTCTTGTTGCAAACCATCGGTTTCAGGGCTAAAGAATATGGCACATTTTGTATTTTCTGAGGTTGCACAAACATCGGTCGTGAAATTATATTTCTTATCCAATTCGTCAAAAAAGCCTTGTGGTGTGGACCAAACTGTATTTTTATGACTAAAAAATGCCTTAATATTCATACGCTTTAAATCATTCATAAGAAAAAAAGCAAAGCCAAAAGCCTTGCCTTTTTGGAATCCTAAGTTAAAAATCACATGGTTAAAATCTCTTGCTGAGTGAATGTTACACCTTCGCAATCTGTACCCAAACAACTAAATATATTTCCATCACTGGTACGAATTGATTTCAAATATTTTTTACCACAAGCACAACGATATACTCCACGCATAAAACGATTGGTCATTTTCTCAACAATTTCCTTAATTGTGGCTATGGCATTTTCATCTACGGTTATAAAATGACTCTCACCTATATACGCATCCATTTTTTTGCTATATTGATAGAGTCTGAAATGTCGAAAATTAGTATCCATCAGCTTATCAGATTTCCGAAAATTAGTGATGAGTTGAAGCGAAACATCTTCATCTAATGGAGAATCCAAGACAACTAAATGGCTTTCGGCTTCCTGTTCTACAAAAAAACCAAGGCTTTGTGTTGTCTGAATAAAAGTTATGTAATCGAATGGTGGGGTTAAGTTATTTTTATATAATTGCATGTTTGGTTTTTAATTTGTTTTTGAAAGGTTCAATGTGAGCATATAAGTACGATTAAGAGCAGTAAAACCTCCAAGTCCGACGGTGGCCGCAATGTCAACATTCATTTGATATTTATCTCCTTTGAATTGAATATGTTGTAATCCGCCACCCAAAGTCAAAAGTTTTCTATCTCCTTTTAGTTTAGGGTCATTAAAATAGCCTATTCTTCCTACAAGTTTATCAGCATGATTAAATGTTGCACCAATTGAAAACATTATTTCATTAATTTCTTCTTTCACACCATCGGGTGCATCGGCCCAACTGGAAAAAATAGCAGATAAACTACTCGTTTCGTAAGGGTTCAAACCTTTTAGAATGTTACCTTCGGTATTGAGCAATGGTGGCGTTGGCACTAACAACTTATGAAAATCAATATTAAAACTCAATAAATCATTTGATTGGATTTTTTGATTATACGTACCTCCTATCTTAAAAACAGTTGACTGAAAATTATTCTTTTTATAATCTCCAAAACTTACTTTAGGCCCGATATTTTCAATTAAAATTGCCCCATTGAAATAGTGTTGCTTGGTCCTATCTCCTTGGTAGAATACACTCAAATCACTATTGAGTGTGGAAGCTGGTCGAACAGCATACTGACCGAATATTTGACGAGGCAATAAATGAGCATTAACATACCGAAATATCAAACCTCCACTCAATTTTTTGCTAAACTTCATAGAATATCCCGTTTGAATCGCAAGTGTATATGAATGGAATATTCCATTTGAATTACTGTTGTCATCTCGTAAATCAATTGTGCCGCTATTAAAATATTGCAGCCCCAAATTAATGACACCTACTGTTTTTAATTTGGAATAGGCATTTAATCGAGATAAACTCATATCAGAAACATGTCCTCGTGCCACAGGATTATACGAAATATTAACACCACTTTTTGCGTCTAAAAAAGACAACTTTGATTGATTATTTGTCCAATTACTCTCGTTCGGATTAGAAGCAAAGCCACCCATTCCTACACTTAACGAATGTGCATCAGTAGGATACAATAGAAAATTAAATGTGCCTAATGGAATTCGTTTTGAATTTACTTGACTGAACGTAAAAAGGGGAAAGTATAAAAATAGGAGGTTGAATAAATGCCTAAGTCTCATGGTTTATTTAATTTGATAAATCTTTTAATAACGCGTTCGCCTGTTTCGGGTAAGCTTAATTCAATAATATATTCCTCACTGGGTAAGTTTGACACATTGATTTGTAAAAAATCATCATTACTTTCTGCCCAACCTTCATACAATTTTTGACCGATAATACTGTAAATTTGACATTTTACCCCTGTTAAACACCCACTCGATTTGAGTTTCAACCAATGGAAGGTAGGATTAGGATAAAGTACCAAGTCATCCAATGTTGACTTTAAAACTGGTATTACAATACTGGTAAACTTGGAAATACCGTCCGATTGTAAACAACGGAATCGGTACTTTATGGTATCTACTTGAGCAACCTTAACCATTCGCTTATTGCTCGGCATAAAGCCATCTTCCCAATAGACTTCCCCCGTACACCCTTCTACTAAGTGAGAAATATCTGTACCAACACATACCTTTTTACTTTCGTCAGTATTGACAACTTTTCCTTGAAAAGTATAATCAATCTCAAAATAGGCTGTATCGGATGGACATCTTTCTTTGCTCTGACATATTACCCCTACCCTACCAACTATATTTTTAGTTATTGATTCCCCTGTTGAAAGAAACTTACTTTTAGCATCAAACCATTGAATTTCTCCCGAAGTGCAACCTGATGCTGTCAGTTTCAACAATTCTCCTTTTGAAGAAATCACAGGTATTATTTTAGGAGCAGGGAGTTTCTTCCAAATTTGGACTTTTAGGCTGGTTGTATCAATTTGGCAAACACCTGTAAAGGCTGAAAACCAAAGTCCAAGCAAAATCAATAATTGTTTCCCTTTATTCATATTATTGAAGAGTAAACTTAATTCTCTTAGCAGCCGAAATACCAGCAGTATCTTGGCAAGTAACTTCATATATACCTCCTGTTTGCGTGTTTACTGTAATGCTGGGAGTTGTTTGCCCTGCCCCCCACTTGTAAGTACCACTACAACCCGATGCTGTAAGAGTTACACTTGTCCCTTGACAAACATCTGATGCAGAAGCTGTTACATTAGGTACTGGCGATGAAACTGTAATAATAAACGCACCGCTGTAAGCTGACGAACAATTTTGAGCGGATGTGCATCTTGCTCTGTAATTGCTTGTTTTGCTTAAAGTAACCGTTTTAGATGCTCCTGTTCCATCATCCGTCCAAGTATTCGCCATTTCTTTTTGCCATTGCACTGTACCACTACAATTTGAAACTAACATTGTACTTGAACCATTGGTGAATATAGTTGTCGGATTGGCTGAAATAACTGGAACTTGTGGACGAAAATTGACTTTAACGACAACGGATGCCGATTGCGATTGCCCGTTGTTGGGATAAGTACAGGTGTATGAATAGGTAGTTTCTGAATAAATTGGTGATGGTGTAACGCTACCTGCCGAATAAGTTGGATTGACAACAGTAACTGCTCCTGTTTGCCCAGTATTCCATTTGATAGTACCACCCGAACATCCATAAGCGGTTAGAGTCGTTGATTCTCCATCACAAATAGTTTGAGGAGATGCTGTCGGAATAGGTACATTTTGCACATTAACCTTAATCGAATCCTTTAAACCAACACATCCAAAAGTGGATGTACAAAACGCAGCATAAAATTGTGTTTGATTGGGTGAAACCGTCAGACTATTTCCAGTTGTACCATTAGACCAAACGATTGTGCCATTACAATTGGCGGCTGTTAATGTTACTGCTTGTCCAACATAGATGGAATCTCTATTTTTACTCAAACTTGGTTTAGAAGGAAGCAAACGAATAATAACTTTGAGTGTATCCGAAGGGTTTGCTGACTGTGCAAATACTCTATTTTTAAATGACAATGCACAAAAAATGGCCATCAAAGCCAGTATTGACTTCTGCATAAATGAATCTGGGGTTTGGTTTATTGAATTTTTATTGAAATAATTTTACTCGGCGAAGTCCGACCGTTGACATTACAACTGACGGAGTAATTGGTTGAAAGTGTAGGCGTAACTGAAATAATAGTTGAAGTCATTCCATTTGACCATAATAGATTTCCAGTGCAACCACTGGCAGTTAAAGAGATGCTTTCACCTAAACAAATTTCTGACTTAGATGCAAAAACGCTTGGAACAGGCGGAAGTACAATTACTTTAATTTTATCTGATGTTCCTGTACAATTATTTGATAATTGGCAAGTAACTGAATATTCAGTATCAACAATTGGACTTACTTTAATTGTATGTTGATTTGAACCTGTATTCCAAAGAGGTGTTCCTTGGCAAGAAGATTCTTGGATTCCCAATGCTATACTTTGACCTTTATAGATTGAAATTGAATCTTGGTTTGGAAAAATAACGGGTTTATTTGGTTCGATGTATATCTTTTGTGAAACAACTTGAATATTATTGATTTTAGCTCGGATTTGGTGGTAGCCAGTATCGATTGGCATAAAATTAACTTTTTCGTGTAAATCTAAATAATTGGTATTGGAAAGAATACCACCCGTAGATGAAAATGAAACTTTCTGCCTAAATTCTCTTTTAAGTGAATTATTGATGTAGAGTCGAATAAAAGTACCATCGAAAGTAATTTTGTAAAGTGCATTTGAAAAATCTCCGAAAAGGGTTTCTTCTTCAATATCACCTGCACCATTAATGTATCGAAGTACCACATCATTATTATGAATAAAACGAAATCCAAATCTTTCACCTAAGATGATGTAATGTGCAAAATCCCATTTGACCAAATCAAAACCGTTATGCTGATATTCAAATACAATTGGATTGCTCGGAGATACAACAAAGTATTTGCGAGAAGTTAGAATAAAGTAATCTGTCCCTCCAAAATGAGAGACAGAACCATCGGCATTTATTTTACCTACTTCACGACGATAGGTGTTAGCTCTTGTAATAAAATCTTCAGGTTTTATTACCTGCCCATTGACATAGAATTTTCCAGCATTATATGATTGATTATTAGGAAAATTATTTGGCAGTGCAGCAACCAATTTTGATAGATTGTGCGAGCCAATAGTTGAAATTGGAATGCATTGCTTAATCCTCAGCGGTGTCTCAAGCCTTGATGCCGGAGAAAGGGTATCATCTTCGGCAATTCCATTTCCTGCAAAACTATTGTTTGATGGAATACTCAAATAAGCATAGTCCTCTTCAACTATTGTTGAATTTGAACGCAAACTACCACACTCATCTTCTGCCCAAATAATATCTCCAACATTAAAATACCCTTCTGGAAACCGATATACTCTTAAACCGTAAGCATCAAATAAAACATTTTCAACCTTTTGTATATACTCTGCCCCATTGATAAAAATTTTGGTTTTTCCTGTAGCACTTGAATTTCTGAAATTATTACAACCACTTGGAATGTTATAGATATAAAATTCTCTTTGCGTATTCAAAAAGTCTTCACTAATCCTTAGGCGGTTAACATCAGCCCTGAACAAACTTAGATAAATACCACCTAATTCATAGATTTCATTATCGACAGTGCAAGTTTGTTGGTAATTTGGGCGTACTTGAATTGTTAAGTCAGTATAAATTTCGGCTATTTGACCAGCGTCAATCGGTAAATCAAAACCATTTCGATAGTTGATTTCTGTACCATTGCCCAATGCTACACCTTTCGGTTTTCCAGTACATTCTCCACCAATTTGTCCTAAAACATAGCCTATCTGTTTATTTGTATTATTTGTAATTGTGATTTTGTAATTGCCTCCCGTAGTTGGTAAAAGACTTACTGGGGAAGAAGATGGCGAAGAGGCATCAACGATTACAGATTTATCAAATCCAGTACTTAATGAAAAAACTCGAATCGTGATGGTTCCACTAATTCCTGAAGGAGTATTTAAGCCAGTTCCTTCTACAAAGATTTTTGGGGGGAGGTTTTGAGCATAAGCAGTAAATGTTAAAACAAAAAGTAAGATAGGAAAGCAAAATCTCATAGTTGGATATAATCAAATTCTATATATTTTTACAAAAGTATTATATTATAATATTTTTTACAAATAAAATTTGATTTTATGTACACCCAAACAGAAAGAGATGGCTTACAAAAGACTCTTGAAATTATACTTTATGCCTCAATTACAGCCCTATTCTTCAATATTTACATTTATTGCTTCGCTTTTTTTGAGCATATTCCTCTCATTACTCAATTTATTTTAAAATTGAGTAAAAAAATTGATAATGTAACTCCATTTTTCAAACATCATCTCATTGGAAAAATAATAAGTTTTTTCCTATTATTCTTTTATGTTGCGGGAGGGCGAGGTGTAATTTCCAAAGACATTGATAAGAATAAATCCATTAATCAGCTTCTTCTCGGTACAATTCTATTCTTCGGCAGCAATCTACTTTTATACATCTCTTTCTATGCAAAATATTTCACTGAGTTTTTATATATCTTAGGCTCTGTTTGGGGCTATTTTATGATGATTAAAGGCGGACAAAACCTAAGTCGTTTATTAAATTTCAATGTAAAGGAGGATATTTTTAATCAAGAGAGTGAAACTTTTCCTCAAAACGAGGTTCGACTGGAAAATGAATTTTCGGTGAACTTTGAAACTTCATACAATTATGATAAAAAAGTTCGCAAAGGCGAAATTTCGATAGTGAACCCACAAAGAGCAGTTATGGTAATCGGAACACCTGGTTCGGGGAAATCTTACAGTGTTTTACTGCCAGCAATACGCCAGTCTATATCAAAAGGTTATGCTCTTTTTGTATATGATTTTAAATTCCCTGACCTAACTATAGAAACATATAGTTCAATACTAAACAACTTGGAAAGCTATGGAGCTACAAAACCCCAGTTTTTAGTGATTAACTTTGATGACCCCGAACGTTCACATCGCTGTAATCCAATAGCTCCACACTTACTTTTTGAACAAATGGATGCATATGAATCTGCTCGTACATTAATGTGCAATCTAAATCGAACTTGGATTTCTAAAGAAGGTGATTTTTGGGTAGATAGTGCGATAAACTTTGTAACAGCGGTGATTTGGACATTAAAAATGATTGCTGATAGAAAACACCAAACATACGTATATAAGTTACAGTCAAATCCCTGCGAAAAACCAGACCCTCTGATGAATGTTTGTACGCTTCCCCATGTGATAGAATTTGCGAATCGAAAATATGAAGAGATATTACCAATTTTGGTTAGTTATCCAGAAACAAGAAATTATGCCAAATCCTTTTTTGAGGCTTTCTCAAAAGGGACTTATGAACAATTAGATGGACAGGTTTCAACCACGTTAAATGCACTGGCTCGTCTTTCAACACCCACGCTATATTGGGTGATGTCGGGGAATGATTTTGATTTAGATTTGAATAATAATGACGCACCTAAGATTTTATGTGTGGGCAATAACCCTGAGCGAGATAAAATTTACGGAGCAGCCTTAGGTCTTTATACATCTCGAATGATAAAAACCATTAACAAAAAAGGGAAAAAGAAATTGGCCCTATTTTTAGATGAACTGCCAACGATTTATTTAGGCGGATTAGATAAATTGATAGCAACCGCACGCTCGAATAAAATTGCTACTTGGATGGGTATTCAAGATTTTTCTCAACTCAAACGTGACTATGGCGACAAAGAAGCAACGGTTATTATCAACAATGTCGGAAATATCTTTTCTGGACAGGTAACTGGCGAAACGGCGGAAAAATTATCAAAACTATTTCTGAAAACCAAACAGGTAAAAGAATCTTTAACCGAAAGTCGAAACGATTCGTCAATGCAGTTTTCGATTCAAGTTTCAGATACTGTATATGCAGCCAAAATAACAAACCTAAGTCAAGGAACATTCGTAGGGCAAATGGCAGATAACTTTGACCAACCGATTGAAAACAAAACTTTTTATGCAAAAATCAATGTTGATACCCCTCAATATCCGTTGCAAGAATTGCCAATTATCAAAGATTTTACTACATTTGTAAGCGAAGACTTTGCTAAAAATCACACCAAAGAAGCAATCAAAAAATATGTAATTCAAGAAAATTACAATAGAATTATTAAAGACATTGATTTGCTTACCCAAGAAGAAATGATTCGAATCAAAGAAACGCTTCCTCATCTAATTAAGCCTAAAAATCCCTAAAAGTTAAAAATAGATGCCCAGAAAGAAAAAGGATGTTTCCGAAAAAGAAGAGTTGTTTTACAAAGCATTTGTATCACTGATACATAAGGAAATCGACACAAAAATTGTCGAAAATGCTGAAAAGTGTAACCCAATCAGCCCAAGGCAAATCGCAGTTTTTGAAAAAAAACGTGCCGAATTTCTTGGGATAAAGTATTTAATCTATCGCCACCTTGCCAATGGCGGAGGTACATTAGCAACATTAGTTCAAATTTTAGATGTTTGTTTTGAACATAATGTACCTGTAAGTGAAATCTTTACCCCTGAGGTTTTTAAAGCTTTAAAAGGTAAAGCTGAGCTCATCGCTTCAAATCAAGAAACAAAACAGGAAGATATTTTTATACCTGATTTTAGTGAATAGATTTTTGAAAAAGAAAAAGATAGGGCAATGGATTAATATATTGCCCATTTTTTTTTATTCCATAATGCAAATGGAAACCAGTTGCTCTACCCGATTTTCCGACCGCACCAACCTTCTCTCCTAAATAAATTATTTCCCCAACATCAACGTATCGAACAGATAGATGCCCATAAATTGTTTGATAACCATTTGGGTGTTCAATTACGATATATTCGCCTAAGTATTTGTTATAATTCGACTCAATAATCATACCATTTGCCGTCGAAAACACTTCATCAAACTCTTTTGCTGCAATATCAATTGCATGATGAAAATCTAAAGCCCCATTTACAGGATGAATCCTTTCACCATAAAATGATGTAATACCATTACTCTCCGTTATTTTAAGAGGTAAAATACAAGGTATTTCAAAAAATACATTGTTTCTAAAGTAAGCAATCTTTTCAAAAACTATTAACTCTGAGTTATTCTTTATCAAACTTCTCAAGCTATCATACTTGTTTTGGGCAAATATTGTGTTTGAAAACACTAAAAATATGAAATAATAGCAATATTTTTGCATAAAATATTTTTTGTTTATATTTATTTCGTGCAAAATTAAAAAATCGAGTTTATTTAATGACATCTTCTAATAATCTACAAGCATTCTTCGACCAATTTGGTCAACAGATTTTCAGCAATATCAAGCCAAATACCACGGGCGACGAACTCAAAAGAAAAATTTTGCTCAATCGTTTCAATAGTCCAAATAATGAATTTTCGGATTTTACGTTAAAAAATATTGATTCATTGGCCAAGTTTTTTGAAAGTAAATACTTGCATTCTGGAGATTCTAAACCTGTGTCAAACACAGAGCAGATATTGCGAACTCAACTTCACACTGCAGGTATATCACTTTCAGACAATGAGCTGAAAGGATTATTTTCTGGCGAAAAAATTAACTTCATTTTGCGTTTAAAGCATGATTCCCAAAAAGAGAATAGTTCATACAATACCCTTACATTAAGGGTAGATTATAAGACCGAAGAACCTAAACTATTGATTCGCTTTCAACAACCAAGATTGATAATACCTAAGGAAATAACCAAGAATATCTCAACAAACGACCGTAAAACAATAGTTTCCTTGATAAAACGTGGGAATTCGTTTAATTTCACCATCCCAAACACAAATACGACCATCCATTATAAACCTTCACAAAAGATATTAAAACAACCAACTTCTAACACTCCTCAGACTTCAATTTTTAGCGAAATTACAAATACTAAAACCAAATTATAATGAAAGATGAGCTTCTACAACTCGACCTATCTTTTGAAGGTGATACTATTGTACCTGCTGAGATGCTAATAGAGCCCAATAAATGGTTCGCCAGACCTATAGAAGAGCGAAATTTAATAATCGAAGAGATTACCGAATTTTTTTATGGAGATAAGGATGAGGTAAACGGCACATTTAACATTGATTTGAACGACCCCGAGGTAATTGGCTAACTCCAAAAATAATTGTATAATGGACAATAAAATAGTATCGGATTTTTCGACGACTGAACAACAACATATTCTGGGAGCTTTCAATAAAATGAAGGTTAAATACATTGGCTTTGACAGTTATGCGGCTAATTCATATTCTCCTACCCTACCTTATTCCGATATTTCGGTTTGGGTAAAATCAACGCCCGAAAACTTTGAAGCCATAAAGAAAGCCATAAGCCTTGGCTTGGGTAGTAGCAATCGAGTAGCTCTCAAAAAAAATGTTGATGATTTTCAGAACTTCAATGACCCAAATACCCCTTTCATAAACATCGGTTTCACGAAAAATCGCTTAGTTAAAGTTTTTTTGACAATACCTGATTTCCAAAAAGATGATTTTGACAAAGCATTATCAAATGCTCAATTACGTAAAGCGGGTATAGTAAATACCAAAATTTTGAGTGTTGAAGACACTTATAAATCACTCAAAGCATCACAAAATAGACATAAAGGTAAGTTTATTATTAATCTTGAGCGAGAACATGGCAAAATCTTAAATGTAAAAAGTTCATCAAAAAAGGTTTTTCCTAAAAAAGACTTTAATTACATCTTAGCAAATGTTGATTTAGAGGCCGTTTTAGAAAAAATAGGTTACGAACCACGAACAAAAAAATGGGGAAAAGCACAACACCTTTGGACTAGAAAATCGAATGATAGCAAGATAGTTGTTTTTATGAATAATGCCACAAAAGGGTATTTTGATGTAAATAACACAGAAAACAAAGGAACAGTACTTGATTTACTCTTGAATGAGTATAATCGACATTGGCCTGATGTTTTTGCAACGATTGATGAAATATTAGTAAATCCTAACTTAGCAAATGTCAATCAAGAATATGCCAAGGGTAACTACCCAAATACAGAGATGGAAAAACTTTTTCCACTCAATTTAGAACAACAAACCAAACTTCGTGAAAAAGCCATCAGAGAAGAAAATCAAATTTTGGCTTATACACGTCCAAGCTATCTAAAAGAGCGTGGTTTAACCGAAAATGTTATATATGCCCCTGAGTTTTTAGGTCAAATCAATAATATACCGTATGAGTCGAAAGAAACGCAGGGCATGATTTTTTATAATACGGCTTTTCCAATGCGAAATGAATTTGGCTTGACAAGTTTTATTGTTCGATTTATCTCAAATTCTGATAAGCACTCTGGAAAGATATACTTGGCTGGTCCAAAATTCGATGGTATTTGGATGTCAAACGAACTTTTAAAGGCTGATAAAAATATCAAAACCACGCTAAACGGTGAAGCAATAACAATTTCAGAAGGCACTTTAGGTGCAATCCATCGAGTAGAAAAAGATAGTGAAACAAAATTTCAATTTTCATTCAACGCTCATTATTTACCAGAAAACTTACGTCAAAAACATAACCGAGAATCAAACTCAATTGTGAGGGTTATTGTAGATAATGATGGTGATTTTTCTAAAGCTAAAGCTCGACGAATAATTATTACCGAAAGCCCAATTGATGCTCTATCTTTTGCTCAACTAATGCCAATGCCTGATGAATATAATCTTTATATTTCGACGGGTGGCCATCCATCTCCGAAACAGATTGAATTTATCAATAAAGTGCTTCAAAGACATGAATCGGAAGTCATTTTGGCAATGGACAATGAGAATCCTGGTTTACGTTTCAACGCAACTGTGGCTGGAGGTTTACAGCATCCATTGTTACAAACAGAAAATGACATAAAGTTCAGAATTGATTATGTTAATAATAATCAAAATGAAGAAGAAAGCAATGCTTTCAAAAAAACTGAATCACATTTGAAGGTTGAGTTTCCGAAAACCAAGAAATCTACCACTGAAAAAATAGAATCTTTGGTCGATAAAATTATCAAAAACGTAGGTGCATTTTTGGACAAGGACGTTGTAAAAGTGATTGAACGAGTTTCCAGTCAAGAAAATGAATCTTTCAAAATTGCGATGCCCAATAGCCGTCGCCATTTATCAAAAGCCTTAGATATTTTATTGAAAATTCGTTCGGAAATAGCTGGTGAAGGTAAACAGTATTTTTCAGTAAAAAAGCCGATTGGTAAAGACTGGAATGAAGATTTACAAAGCAAAAAGAAACATTCTTTCCAAAATTTAAAGTCTGAAACTAAGCCCTCGGTTGAACAAACTCAAAAGATGAAACTTTAAATTTATAGACAAGTCAGCAGTAAACTGACTTGTCTACAACCAAAAACCACTATTTTTCATGGATTTACGGAAATAAGCTGTAAAATTAGCAATTGCTGGCTTACGCTGTTCTTTCAAGGCGAGCATCCCTTCATATTGCAAATAAATATGAACTTCCATGAATTTATAAATGAAATCTTGATTGAGGGCATTTGTTAAAATATACTCTTTTTCATCTTGCTTAAATCCATAATTAGAGATAGCGTTATTTAACAAACGCCACTTTTCCTCAACCGACTCGGCATTAAAATAGTAGTTTATCGTATCTTCAGTATGCAATTTCTTTTCATCCCTGATTGTTTGTTTTGCCTCCTGCTCAAAATTTATTTCTAATTGTCGTTTCAATCTATTTTCGGTCGTAATCGAAAACTTGACTTTCTCGGCAATTGGTTTTCTTTTTCCTCGGGTATAATGGCTTACTTCCCAATCAAACCTTAGGCTTGTTTTCTTCTCAATTTCTTTTTTGCACCTTTTTAGATACAAATTCACAAATTTATAATTTTCAAATAAAGGCTCATTCATGCCCAATAGCTGCCTTAAATATGAAATGTCATACACTTTTTCTCCTAAATTCAACCAAGCATTAAGGTTTGTAAAAAGTTTGATAGAATACTCACTTTCTAACTTTAAGGCCTCCCCTATCAAAATATTAGTGTATCCTTTTGAAATATCTAAATATTGCTTCAATACCAAGCCCTGAATTTTTAGGGTGATGGTATTGTTTTCAAACATGGCGTATGGGAACGGTACAATGTACCCAAAACGATTTACGCCTTCTATTTGATAACGAACTTTCGTAATGTCATCTAAAGCTTTTCTAATACGTTCTCTATCGACCTGGAGATTATCACCCAAATGGAAACTTAATTTATAAAGGTTATCGGGGTTTAGATTGGCAGAATCATAATTTTCCCCTTGCAGCGATTTTAGCTGTGCGACAAACAGCAAATGTATCTTCTCCTGATGCAAGTCAAAATACTTTCTAATTTGGTCTATATGATTAACAACCCTTGCAACATCTGTCTCTTTACTCGAAAGTCCCTTATCGACAAGTACAACTTCTTGCGGAGATTCAAAAGTTGGCTCTTGTTTTATTTTCATGTTTTCTAAGTCGTTTTCAACTGAGTTATCCACAAATATAGTATTTTTTATTAATAAGGTAACAAATTGTAAGGTTTATAGCTCCTTGATTTTCTTACAATCTGTTACCTTATTCCTTACAATCTGTTACTCTTTATTTTACAATCTGTTACTTTATTCTTACAATCTGTTACCTTATCCTTACAATCTGTTACCTTATTGCCATATTTTCCTTACCATTTGTTACCTTATTACCACTTAACTAATTGTCTATCAATCAATTGCGGGTCTGGACAATTATCTACAAAGTATCTATAAATCTTTAAAATCTGATATTACAATTTAGAAACAATTTTGATATAATAATCTATTAGTGTTAATATGTTAATAAACTTTTCAATTGAACAAAAAAAGGAAAAAAATCAAGAAAAGATAAAATAAATTAGGGTTGGGGGCAGCGGGCAGCAAATTTTGTCAATATTCTGTAGCTTTGGCTTGAATAAGTATCTTTTCTGAATTGATATAAATGGTGCATTTGCTATTTACCATTAAATTTCTTACAAATTGTTACCTATCTAAGAAAAAACATTTATAAATATAAATCAATAATATAAATAACTTATTTTAATATAAATAAATAATATATAACCCTTTATAGTAACCTTTCAAAAAACATCTTTAACTTTGTAAAAATATTGATTTATGCTTATTTTATCCTTTCTCTTCGACCTTTTTAGCCAAGTCTGTAACCTTATCTTCCTATTTTTCTTAATTGCGTTACCTTTTATAGTAAGCTGGAGTGGTTATTTAGGGATAAAATTAAAAAATCGTAAAAATTTAGTCCAAAAAGTACTAAACTATGAGTCTATCATTTATGATGCTAAACTGCACTGGTCCTATTTTCTGCCATCTTTGTCACCATTTGGCTTATTCAAAATAACAAAGCTGGTGTCGAAAATTTGGCATTTTTTTTCACTCAGAATATTAGTAACCAATAACCGAATTATTATTATCGAAGGATTAGCGAAACCTTATATTCGAGAAATCCCACTACACAGTGTTATAAATATACATACTGAGCTTTCATTCATGTTTGGAACAAAGTGTGGTAGAGTAAGTATTTATCATGGCGAACGGACTCACTTAGATTCAATCCTAAATCCATTAGTATTAAAAGATTTCCTGATTAGTTTTTTATCTAAAATCAAACAAACTCAATTTTAGGGATTGACCGTTAGAGACCTCACTACGGTCTTAGTGCGTTTTGTTTTGTCAAAACAACTAAAGTTTATGGCATATGTACCTACGGCAGGCCTTACAGGTGTATATCGTATGTTTATTGGCTGATTTACCAAACTATCATATTCAATCGGTATCCAGTCACCAATACGATAGGTTTTAACTTTTTGATTTTCGAGGATTTCAATGTTGCCATCATAACCAGCGGTTGGTTGAAGTATTAAATAGTAAGTTTGAGATTGCACTTTAAAATCTAATTGTCGTATATAAACACTATAAACCTGACTTTCTGACGATTTTATTAAGTCTGAGCCCGAAATTGGTCTAATATTAAAATTGAAATCGGGTAGTAATTTTACATCTTGTTGATTTGTATTTTGTAAAATTGGAGCTATATCTAAATGTGAGGTACAACCAATAATCCCAAAGAGAAAAAAAGTAACAATATATTTCATACTAAAAATAATTAATGCGAACTCCAAAACCTACTTTACTGTGAAAATCTTGCAAATCTGATGTAGGAGTCCAAATTTGACCAACGCTTAAAATAAAAGAAGTTTTTGTGCTTAGAATCATTTCAATTTCAGTACAAAGCTGCATACCCATTAATATCTTGCTTTCATTTTGAATAAATAATGCAGTTCCAACTTCCTTTTTCTCATTATTTATAGATTCATAGCCTACAAGTCCACTAACGTGAGCATTCAAATAAAATCTTCTACTACGAGATTTTGTTAACTCAAACCCATATCCGACCTCCCCGAAATACTGATTTACAGGTATTCTTTTTTGAATAATAGTTTCATAATATTTTTCTTGAAAATTTAGACCGTACCTAATTCCTCCGCTCCGAGAATTATATTTTGAAACAGCTATATTTAACCAAACAGCCGAATTATCACTTTTATTTGTTGAGAATCTATCCATCATTCCACCAGAAATACTTACTGTTTTTTGGTTTTTACTATGAATTTGAGCAATTAATGAAGCTGGAAACAAGAATATTACTATTAAAATTTTTATCATCTTACAAAGATTTACCACTAATAATTGTTTCATTGTCGATATCAAACTTTAGATGTCGCCCCCCTAATTTTTCATATAGTTCTACTGTCATTACCTTGTCATTTGGAAAAGTAACCACAGGCAACGCAATCACTCGAACAGCACTTTTACCGTTTGATACCCATCCTACATTTTTATTATATTCAAACAATGCCTTCACTTCTATCTCCTGATAAGCCATTCTTTTGGCAACATCAACATCCTTTATATAAAATTTCATAAAATCAATCGTATAATCAATTTCGCTGTGATTATTGATTTCAAATTGAAGGAACATGACTTTATTCTTTATATAAACACCATTTAGAGTCATCCCCATTTTCATCCGGTTAATTCCAGTAGTTTTAATTTGTCTTTTCATAACCGCTACATCCAAACACGTCTGCTCTAAATCTACTTCATTCATTATATTTTCTGGCATAATTATGTTTTCAGGTGTTGATTTTTTCAGGCCAGTTGCTATCGAAAACTCTTCATCATATTCGATATTATTAGCAATTGAAATATTAAGTTTCATAGGATTATCTTCATAGTTTACCAAAAAACTATAAAATCGTCCGTCATCGGTTATAATTGCTAAAGATGTTTCAGAAAATCCTTTTTGATTGGCTTTTACTCTTAAAACATTTTGAGCAGGTTCTGATTTATCTGCTATGATTGCATCTGAACCCAAATCGACATAGACAATTTTATTGGCAAAAATCAAATGAGTGGTCTTTTGAAATGAAACATCCAGGGAATATGAGCCACGAACAGACTTCTTATTTATGGGCATTACGTAAGTGCTTTTGAAGGCATCATCTACCATTAAAAATTTAGATGTTGAATCTCTCAATAAAATTGTTGTATCTTTTTGAGAAAATCCGTGACTTGAAATAAAAAAGAGTAGAAAAATATGTAGTTGTTTCACTATAAAATGATTAAAATTGAACTGGGATTAGTAAAATTTGATGATTGGATTTAATACTAACTTTTGCAACGCTTGCTTTCTGATTTAGAATTTGTTTTCCTGTTTGAATAAGACTTGAAACCCCTTGAGCAGCAATCTGACCGATAATTTGCTGACCTGCTGGAGCATTGCTGGGTGTAGAGTAAAAACCTGGAGAATTTAAGGCATCTGTACTACGAGCAATTGCTTGATTTAACTGTGATTTTACTTGTAAATTCGGAACATAAATACCGTCAACGCCATCATTATCAACCACTTTTACTCGTAATGGCAATAAATCGTCTCCTACTTTTACTGTATTGATTCCAATATAGAGCCTATCGGCGTTAATGGTACAAGTACCCGTTATGAGTGTATTTTTAGGAACTACTACCCCATTTACTTTTATATCTTGGGTCAATCTAACCTTAATATTTGAGCCACTTACCACACTGATTATATCTGCATCACCATGAATTACTGCTTGAATATTTGTAGATGCGTGATTATGCCCTACTTCTTTCTTTTCACCCTTTATTCCATAAAATGCGTTAAGTTTTCTGCCTTCAACCTCAATTTTAGACGAAATTGAGCTGGCAATTACTTTTTCATTAATCACCTTTACATCTGACTGCGGTTTGTTTGATTCTCGTGGTATATCAGAATAATTTGATGGCTGAACGGATGGACTCTGCACGTAAGTCGGATTTGTTCTATTTCCGTTCAGAGCCATCAAATCATTTTGCTGTGATAAACTAAGAGCATAGTTATTCAATTCTTTTGCTCGTTGAATATTTGCTTGAACTTGCCGTTGTTCGGCTGTCTCGGGCTGAGTTTTATAAATATTCTGAATGGCTCTTGTCTGGTCATTCAAAATTGTACTTGTTCGCTTAGAATGTTCTAAAAGGATTTCTTCTTTTGACTTTGGAGTTAGATGATTACGCAGTAGCGTTTGTTTTTCATCATTACTCAGCATTTCGTTACTGCCAATTTTGTTAGCATCAAAATCTGTCAATGAATTATTTTCAAAAGCATTTTTTTCTTCTAATTGTATAGCTGCATCTATTCCATTTTGATACTTATTATCATCAAAATCTTTAATCTTTGCATCAGGCAATCCACTGATAATATCTTTGTTGGAGACCGTTTTTGCTTCAACTTCACCAATAAGCCCGATATTAAAGCCAATGAAACCGATTATTGTGAATACTAAAGGAATTGCAATTATACGAACTCTTCGGACTTGATTAGTATTTATTGTATTCATATCGCTTGATATTTTCATTATAAAAGAGGTTGAATAAAGTACCAGACATAGCCCAGTAAAATACCAATTACAATTATTTTAGTAGAAAACAGACCAATTTTTTCTTGTAAAAAATTAATTTTTTCTCCACTAAATTGTGCTTGGTTTTGAAGTTTTTCAGTAATAATTTCTTTCAATTCTTTCGTTTCATTCATTGCTAACCTTAATTTTTGCCAAGAATATTAAATACTAAAAATTATCTTCAGTTTTAATGTCTTTGTTTTCAACAATTCGCCAGTTCTGCACCATTAAGCCATGCGGATTATTATCACTTCGATTAATTTCCATCAATGTACAATCTGTTACTAATGTTCGAGTTGTTTTGGTGGTTGAACGATTGATATTAATGGTTGCGAAACACTTTGCAGTAAATGGGTAGTCTTTCATATCGACGAATACTGAATCAATATTTATTTCTTGAGAAGCATTAGCCGAAATCAAATCATAATAATATTGTTTTTCAGAATAGGCTTCGTAAAGCTTCTTGATACTGGCATCGCCGTAATAATAGGCTTTACCCATGTTACGCTCGATACTTTTAGGGTCTGGTGAAATCGTAAAAAACAGTTCATGCAATCGTTTTAAATGATGTCTAACTTCGGCAGGTCGGTTTTCTCTCACATTTGATGAAAATGCCTCAATGGCTGCACCTGATGACATTATATAAACTCTTTCTGCTGCTTTATCAGTATTTTTAAAATACAAAAAAGTTATCACTAAAGAATAAATCAGTGAAGCCAACACGGCCACTATCGCAATAGTTTTGGTTAATTGAAAGCTTGTTTCTATGTTTTGAAGTGATTTCATTATCTGTTATTTGACAATTCTTCCAATTGTTTCTCTTTTTACGCTCGAAATTGTGCTTGACGTCATTCGTCCTAATCCAGAAGTAACTTGACTAACACCGCCAACACTAATTATCATATTGGCCGCAGTTGGTACAAAAAAATAACCAACAATACTCAAAATCATGAGAATCAAAATTCCAGTAACAGAGTCTTCCCCACTATTTGTATAATCTTGTAATTGAGCATTTAAGTAGATGACTTCAATCTTAGAAATAATGGTAGCATAGATTCCTGCTGCAAAAGGTAAAAAAGTATAATTCAAATATTTACCTACCCACTCAAAGATATTATTTGTGAAACCGTCCCAAATAGCAATTCCAAAAGCAATTGGGGCAACTACTCGGAGCAATAAGCGGAAAAAGACACTCACTAAAATCATCAGAATGTAACATACATCATGCACGGCACTCAAGATATTTATTAAAAATTTATCTATCGCTAACTCAATTTTTGCAATAAACTGGTCATAGGCAGCACCTAATTCTGATAGAAAAGAAAATGCACTTATATCTGTAATTTTATCTTGTTCGGTGAAAGTTGCTCCATTTTTATCTTTTGCATTTTCATTACTCTTTTGTAGTGCTTGCTCTCGTTTTTTGATTGATTCTTGTATTTTTAATGACATTTGCCCTACGTTGGTGTTTGAAATTTGCAATACCCCCTCTCCCATTCTATCTAATGATTCGCAAAAAGCATTTGAAAATGTTATGAGTTGTAGGATGATGAATGGGCGAATCAACGGGACAAAATCAATCGGTTCGCTTCTTAATAACGAACCCCATATTTTAGTAATGATGTACATTAAAGCTCCAATTCCGCCTATTGCACGACCAATATCAATTAATCCTTTATAGTCATTGGCCATCGAGGTTTTTAATTCTCGATAAGTTGTTTCTATAAGTTTTATAACGTCTGTTGATAATTCCATAATCAAAGATTAATTGTCAGTACAGTTTGGGTCCCAGTATGGCCCTGTTTTATCATATTTCATGCAACCTGTTGACTTTTTAACTCCCGCATTTTTTGTAGTGCTTGAATTAATGGTGTTGGAATTCCGAGTAATAGGCACATTCTCATTGATTGTATTTCTTTCGGTTGTTGTAGTTGTGTTAGATATTGTTCCATTATAATTCCATTGGTATGCACCCATTGCCGATTTTGCAGCCTCATCTTCTGATTGTGATTGCCCCTTTGCTTGAGAAAGTGCATCTGTCCGACCATAACCATTCCAGCCGGTATCTCCATAATTCACATCAATTGTTCCCGTGCTTGGTAAAGAATATTGATTACTATTGATTGCAGTCGAGAAATCCTCAGAAAATCCATATAATGCTACTGTAATTCGATAATCACCATTGGTTTTGGCCCTCATCGTTGATATTGCTCTAACTGATGCTGTGTATTGCTCAATTGATTTGATATGTTGATTGGCTTTATCACAAACTTTTTCAATCCAAGCTAAACGTTCGCCATCTTTCATTTCTAAAAAATTACCTTGTGTACCTTGATTAAGGTCTCTAATTACATTATTTGATTCACGTAATAGAGATTCGTAGCCTAATAGGATTTTTTGCATTTCTGCTGGTTTAAAATGTTTGTCGGTCGTTATTACTTTCACCGCTTGTTGGTAATGTTCCCCTGCATTTTTTATGTTAGTAATGGTTTGAGTAATTCGATGGAAAGTTTTTATACCATTGCTTACTTTTTTTAATTTTTCGGCGGCTTTTAGTACTTCATCTAAATGCAACCCTTCGGTGATTTGGTTTGCGAGGTGTAAGATTTTTGAAGCAATACTAATCCCTGTATGGATTGGGTCGCTTACGACAAACTGCGAAAAAGCTAACGAACTCGTTAAAACAAACATCGTTACAGCTAAAATCCATTTTTTACTCAATGATTTCATAGAATTTATAGTTTTTGAATTATTGAAAATTTGATAGTTTATCCTCTGGCAAAGGTCTTTATTGCGTTTTCTAATCCTATTTTTTCGGAAAGTGCATAGATTAAATCAGACTCTTTACGTTCAGTAGTAAAAGTTGCATAAGCTTCTGGCGAAACTTCCAAACCAAAAACCTTTGATAAATTTCCTCCGAATGTGATGAAAAACTCTTTGTATTTTCTCATGGGGTCATTTGCTTGATTTACACTTAAAAGCATATCCGTTTCAGCCCTTGATAAGCCCAGTGTATTGGCAACTTCTTGTATGTAGTTTTTGTATCGAGAGAAATCTAATAACACTTTGGTCGGTGAGTTGTTGATGATTGCATCCTTCACCAATTCACTCGTCAAATCTTGGTATTCTTGCGTAACTGTTATTAAACCACCCCCGTGTTTACGAGCTGTTTTGGATACCCATTTCATAAATTGAGCAAATGCAGGATTGGAAACTGCTTTCCATGCTTCTTCAATGACTAAAAACTTATAAAATCCTTTCATTTTAACCAGCTTTTGGGCATACGCATTCATGATAATGATACTAGTAATAGGAAATAATACAGGGTGGTCTTTTATATTATCTAACTCGAAAACTACAAATGGATGTTTCTCAATTTCAAAATTTTCACGACTATTAAGTAAGTATCCATACTGACCATTTTTATAATAACGTCGCATGATGTACAAGAAATTTTTTAGGTCAAATTCTTTCTCACGCCCATCATTTTTATTGAAAATGGTTGGATATACTTCATTACAATAATCAAAAAATAGGTTAAAATCTACGAAGAAATGCTTGCCTTTTTGCTTGAGTTCTACTAAAGTTTCGTAGAATCGAACAATCATATCATCTAAGGTTGTATTTTCTGAGGTGCTCACCGATGAATCTTCTCCCTTCCAAAGAGCTTCTAATATCGTTACTAAGTTTTCTTTGGTTTCTAAATCAGGCAATAATGATTGAATATGAAATGGATTAAATGCAATAGGTTTCTTTTCATCGTAGGTGATGTATCGCCCCCCTACCAACTCACAGAGTCTTTTATAAGAGTTACCAGTGTCCACAATTGTAATATGGCTTCCTCTTTCATAGAGATAATACATTAGATTATTGGTTAAAAAGGACTTTCCCGAGCCTGATGGCCCAACAATCATTACATTTCTATTCGTAACCAACCCTTTTTGCATAGGTTCATCAAAAACATCTAACATTAATGGAATTCCAGTGAGTCTATCTGTGACAACCATTCCCTGTGGATTTCCCTGAAATTTATTGAGAAGAGCATCTTTATAGTTTGCTTCTAAAGCCAACAAACATATTGCATGACCTCTGAATACTAGGCTCAGATTATCTTTTCCAATATCTGCGGCATTACCAGGAATACAATACCAATAAAGCAGAAAACCATCATATTCTGCCTGTTTGGGTTTGAATCCCATTTTTGTAATTGCTGCAGAAACCATTGAACGATTATCTTCCAATACATTTAAGTCTTTGTCCCAAATCAAGATATTCGCATGAACCGCCACTGCTTTTTCGTTATCGGCCAAGCTTACCTCAACAAATTCTTCTTTATAATCTCGATTGACTAAATTCTCTTTACTATATGCCGAGAGCGACGTAAATCGTTTAATATCTTGATTTAACTTTTGTAGTAAATCATTGTGGTCGATGATTACTATGATTTGATTATAAATATGGCTAAATGGAAGCATAATGCCTAAGTTTGCTCCCAGAGAAATTCCAATATAGGTTTTGTCTGTACAATATTTTTCCAGCTTAGTTTGATTTGTAATAACTGATGGAAAATCTTCTAATTGATTGATGGTTAAAGTTTTACAGTGATTTCCTCCTATTTTAAATTGTTTGGGGTCAATATCAGAAATACTATTTTCTTTGAAAGATAATGACGAATAGTTATGGTAAATTTTGCTTATTTCTTCGCCGTTTATTTCATGAACTTTGTAGAAACCCGATTCTTTTAAAATCATTATAAGTTGCCCAACGGCTTCAACAAACTCCTTTTTATCTTTTTCGTTTAGTTGTGTTTTAGGCACTGCTTTTGCCTTAAACAAATTTGATGAAGTGCATATCTTCTTTTCAACGGTTGATGTTGATTTGGTAATGAATAAATAAGATTTACTTGACAAAAAAGGTCTATTCGCAAAGTGTCTTTCATTGGCATGTGACACAATTTTGGCTTTTAATAAGTATTCTGCATCATAATTCGGCAAGTATTTTTCTTCGATGTACCAATCTTGTTTGTGTAAAACTGTATTTATCGGTAATACGCCTAATGCTCTTTCCCAAAGCGTTGACAAGTGGTCATAATCAGTTTCATTCAATGAAAATATTTCGGGCATTTCTAATTCAAAACATAAAGTAATATCAGCCATTTTTGAAATAACTGTGTTATCTTCAATGGCTAAAATCGGGAATTTTTCATCTAAATTCATAACCTTACTCATGTTTTTATTTTATCAATTTATCAAAAAAAAAGGTTTGCCTTTTTATACTCTTTGGATACATCCCTTGGGCTATTTTTTTATCCTTTCCCCATCTTCCATTTTGTTTATTTTGCCGAAAGGCATAGATAGTTGTTCCAATTGCTCCAACACCTGCAAAAGTGCTTGAGAGAATATTTGGAACACCAATGATTGTTAGAAATATACCCCCGAAAAGAGAGCCACCAATTCCTACCGCAGATATATATACGTATCTCCCTTTTAAACCTTTAAACTCGATTTCGTTCTCAACACCTCTATTGATTTTATGTGTTGTCATAGTTTGAATAATTTTGTTATTAGTTCAACGGCTATGGTAGTGCTTAATATTCCGAAAAACCAATAATAAAGGTTTTCTTCGATGTCTTCACCCCCATTCCATTTTCTATAAATACGGAATCCTACAACTATCGCAATTATCATTGTGATTGCTTGAATGATGCGTTTGACTGCAAAAAATATTGCGACTAACTCTGCCATTTAAGTAAGTATAGAATTTACGATTGCAAACATCAATGTTCCTAAAAAGAAGACCGAGAAGAACCACCTTATTAGTTTTTGAGGAATATCATTACCTCCATTGTTCCAGGCAACATAGATTTTATATAATCCCCAAGCTCCATAGGCAGTGCCGAGCATAATTGCAATGTTTTTAGCTGTTCGGGCATCAACCAATAGGCTATTCCCAAAGTCATTTAATGGACCAGAAATTTGTAAAATAAGGTTATTGTAAAGCATCACTACTTTTCAAGAGAGTTTGGGATAAAAAAACTAAACCAACAAATAGAATCAGATAAGCGGTGAGCCATGCCCAAAGCTTTTGCGTGGCATCATCTTCTCCATTTTGGAATTTTTTGAAGATTTGGTACGCATAAAATAATCCCATAATTGCCGACAGAGCCATTATTAGTTGTACTACCGATTTCGCTAAGGTCAAATCGGTAAATTCTTTTAGATAAGGACTTATAATGCCTTGTAGAATAGTCATCAACCAACAAATGATTGAATGACTGATGCTGCCACCATAACAAAAATAAATGCTCCAAGCCACTGAACCAATGCCTTTTGAGTATCTTGATCTCCGGCTTGCCATTTATTGAAAACTCGAATTGCTCCATAAACGCCAATTACTGCTGCAATTGCGTACATGAGTAAAGTAAGTGGTTGAAAAAATGCCCTAATTTCGGCGGTTGCTTTTTGTATTCCTGCGGTTGCTTGGGCAAATACCCAATAAGGTGAGAATGCACAGACAATTATCTGAGCCATTAATTTTTGGTATTTGGTCATGTTTGTATTAGAAATTTATATGCACGTTTCATTTTTTACTTTGCCATTTCGCCTGAATTTTGCAAGGATTTATTCAACCAAAATCTGTTTATTGAATTCTTCAAAGACATTTTTTTCCTCAAATTCCTTCTCTATTAGTGGGTCTATACTATCCTTTTCTGATAAACTAATTGGTTGATTTTCATCCGCTGTGCTAAATGAAATTTGAGCAACTGAATGCCATTCATCATTAGTTTTAAAGAATGTATCAATGACAGTTTGTTCGTCTTCTGTTAGAGTTTCATCATTATCATATTTCCTTTTTATTTCAAGAATGTCTAATGATTCTTTTTCAAAGTAATTTTCCTCAATTTCATCTTCAAAAACTATTTCATCAAAATCAGAGTCCTCTAAGTTATCCAAATCAGGTAGTTCTCCTTCAAATTGAAAACCTGATGCTGATTGAACAATTTGTCGTTCTTCAATTATTTCATTGGTTTGAAAAATGTCATCTGTTTTTGGTTCAAATAGCTGTTCTCCATTTGTCATGCTTTCAGATTTAGTTTCATCCGTTGGTGAATGGAAGAAAACCGTATCTTTATTTTTCCCAATAATGTTGATTTTCTCTATTTGCTCATTTGATTTCGAGGGCTTATTTGTTGTAGCGACTACTTTCTTTTTCTCTTTTGTTACTTCAAAAAACAGAATAATTACGATTGAAAATACTATTGATAGAACTACATAATTACTTAAAGAAATGAGCGGTTGATATAGTTTTAAAAGTAATCCAAATTTTAATAATAACATTCTCTTTGTGCTGATTATGATGCAAATATAAGCAAAATATTTTAAAAAGTATTATTCAATAATACTTTTTAAAATAAAAAACTTCTTCAACTGATAAATACGGCATTATTACACAATAAAAAATGCTTTTTTCTCCTAAAATTGTTATTTTTGGGGAATATAAAACCCGATTAATAATATCAGATGAAAGTTATATCAATAACAAACAATAAAGGAGGTACAGGTAAAACCACTACAACATTAAATTTGAGTGCAGCACTTAGCTCGGTTGGGAAGAAAGTGTTATTAATAGATTTAGATGCCCAATGTAACTTGAGTGTTGCCGCTGGAGTAAATACCACTGGAAAACATATTGGTGAGTTACTTCTGAGCGAAACGGATTTTGAAAGTGCTTTAATCAAGAAACAAAACTTTGATATAATTCCAGCAAGCAGAACCCTACTAAGTTATGAATATCGAATCAATTCAGAACCAGATAGTGGGTATTTTTTGCAAGAGCAATTGGAAGGTAAAAATTATGATTTTGTTTTAATTGATTGCCCTCCAAGTTTAGGTTCTTTAACGGTAAATGCTCTTGTGGCAAGTGATTTTTTTATTGTGCCAATGCAAGGAGAAAACTTTGCTTATGTAGGGTTAGATGAAATATTACAATTGAGTGTAAAGATTAAAAAACGGATGAATCCTAAATTGGAGTTAGGAGGTATTTTACTTAATAAATTCGATATTAGAACAAAGTTTGGTCAAATGGTACACAGTAAACTTCTTTCTAATTCCAACGTGAAATTGTATAAAACACAAATCCGACAAGATGTTTCTTTGATGGAGTGTACCGCATTTGCTCAAAGTATTTTTGAGTATGCTCCTGATTCGAGAGGGGCGAAAGATTTTGAAAGTCTTTGTAGCGAAATTTTGGAACAAGTAACTAATTAAAATCACACAAAATGGCAAAAAAGAACTTTAGTAATGATTTACTCCGTGATTTACACGCCGAGCCAATCAATCAATTGACCACGATTGACGACGAGACTACCGTAATATCAGCTTTAAGTAGTGAAGAAAAATTAAATTTGAATACCTACGAAGAAATAATCGAAAAAGGATTAAAAACCTTTATTGAAGTAGGAAATGCTCTTTTTGAAATCAAGAACAATAAACTCTATCGTGAATCTTTTACAACCTTTGAGGCATACTGCAAAGACCGCTGGCAACTAAAAAGACAACGGGCGTATGAATTAATGGGAGCGGCCGAAATAGTCAACCAATTGTCGGAAAATAATTTGTCGGAAATTTCCGACAAACCTAATTTGCTTCCTTCTAAAGAATCACATGCAAATGCTTTGGCACAAATACCTGTTACGTTACGTTTTCAAGTTTGGCGAGGAGTGGTTGAAGAAAGCCTAAATACAGGAAAAGCGATTACGGCTAAAATGATAACTGAGCAGACCGAGTTATTGGCAAATAGTGTAAAAGATACTCAAATGCCAAGTGAACCAACTGAAGAAGAAATAAAAGAAGGAATCTTAAAGAAAATGCGTTCTAAGGTTTCTAAAGCCAAATTAGATGATATAAGAGTAGAAATTAGTGGTAAATGGCTAATTAAGAATAGTTTGGTGGATGTTTGGCGAGAGATAAGACAAAATCCCAATGAAGAAATTGGTGTTGATTATCGAGTGCAAATAACATTATCACAAGCCGAAAAAATGGGGATTATTCGCAGAATTTAGAATGAATAACAATAGCCCAATACTAAATTTGTTGGGCTATTGTGATTGAAATTAATATAGGTTTATAAAAAGTAAGAATAGGAGTAAGGCAATTCCAATGGGTAAAGCCAAGCCCAAACCAAAATAAAATGCTTGCTTTTTATCAGCAAAATAAATAGATTGTGAAACAACGCTCTCTTTAATTTTATCAGTAGCTTTTTTTATCATTTCATTATTTTCTTTGCCATTTTGAACGATGAGAGATAAAAATAATGCCCCACTTTTCCCTAATTTTACTCCATATTTATCTTCAAAGTTTCGGCTTGCTTTTTCTAAAAAATCAGGCTTCATAATTTTGCAAATTCTTCTTCAATCTTAAGTTGTTCCAAAATATCATAGTTTTCAATCCCTGCTCCTTGCTGAATTAAGTTTAGAATCTGATTGCCTATATGACTTTGTGTATCTATATCGCCGAAGCATCTAAACTCCACTTGGTTTTTTAAACAATAATTTTTTGCTTCTTCCAAAATCTCTTGAAAACCATAAAAGCTATTTTCGTTGGCGTGGGTGATAATTGGAAAATGCCCCTCAAGTGTTTGAATCATACTTTTTAGGTATTCCATTGAGGCCATATAAGCAGTATTTCCAGCAACCACAATATGAAAAATAAATGTAGCATTAATTTGATTTTCAAATTTCTTTAATGCATTTGCTTTAAAGTCAATACTAAATAGTGCAGGGAGTTGCTCACTTTCGGGTGCTCCAAAATCTAAAAAATAGGTTTGAAATTCAGCAAACTCGACTATTTTTTTGATGCTGGTAAATAACCTATCTCGAATGATTTTCTTTCTATCATCCAAAAGAGAAATCTTATAGACTCGATTTTTATCTTTGAGAAATTTCAATTGATTAACCGAGGTTTGAGTAGATGAATCTAAGTCAAAGAAAGCAGCATCTTCTTTAAACTGATTTTTGAGGGCGAGTAAGTAAGTTAGAAATGACTTTCCAACTCCACCTTTTGATTGGACAATAAAATGAACTTGTTTTTTTGACATAAGTGTACGCTATGAAATGAGTTTTATGAATGAGTCGTCGGTGTTATTCTTTTCAAATGGATTTGTAAATTCTGCCTTATTTTCAGAGATGATTGTTTTAGGCAAATGCCCAGTTGCTTTTTCAATCGAAATGAGTGTTTTGAATGCTTGTAATTTAGCGGTAGGAATCCTGTATCGAATGGTTTCAATTTGTGATTTCTTAATTGCATGTCCTAAATCATCAGAAATTTTCTTCTGAACCAGAGAGCTTGTCAATGAAGAATCTATCAATTCTTGGAAATACCAATACAAAAGGTAATTCTTGGTTTTGATATTATTTTCTAATGCCCAGACTAAATAATTTCGTGTAACTACCATAATTAGAGGTCAAATATAGATGCAAATTTTATTAAAGTTGCAAACTTAAAGTATTATTCAATGATATTTATTCAGATTCAATAAATATTAAATGAAAGTTAAATCGTGGTTAAATCAATATTCAATCGTAATTAAAAAGACCTGTTTTTGCGGGAAAAATATTTGTATAAAAGAAGTTTATTGGATTGTTTAGCACCGAAATAGAAACTTCGACCAATTTTTAAAAGTAGCAAGCTATGTTTTTTGAGTCAAAAAACTACCTTGCTATTCGGTTTCCCTCATAGAAAATTAGGATTTAATATTTGTGTTATAAGATGAATGGAAAAGCTAATAATGGTGGGAGACCGAGATTGACACAAGGTAATAAAGCTGCAAGTATAATTATTCATTTGACTCACGATGAAAAGACAATGATTGTGAATAAAGCAGGTCAGTTGGCGATGAGTACAAGCGAATATTCAAGAAATTTGGTACTGGATAAACTTGAGAAGCACCCTAAATTTAGAATGTTACCAGATGTAATTAGGAAGGAGTTAAATGACCTAAAGAAGATTTCGGGCTTATTGAAACTATTAGCATTAAAAATAAAAGCAGATGATGAATTGCGTAAGAAGTTTATTGAAATGGAGAATAGTATATTTAATACAGTTCTAAATGCTGAAAAAATTGTTTTGCATGAAGTAGATAATCCTGAATACATTTCAGCTATAGAAAAAGCTATCGATAAAATTGAAGCAAATTTATCTTTAAATATAGTTGAAGGTAGGGGAGAGTTAATTTCTCTGAAAATGATTCTCATAAAATTGAAAACTCAATACACAACCTATTATAATTTGTGAGATGATTGGAAAAGCTATTACTGGTGGCAATATTAGCGGCTTACTGAATTATTGCTATTATGAAAGTACAAAATCAAAGAAAGATAAGAATGTAAGAGGAGAGTATATTTTCTCACAAAATGTTCAGGTTTTACCTTCCGACGGTCGCCTAAATTTGTCGGCTATTGCTAAACAGTTTTCAGGCATTGCACGACTAAACCAAAACTGTACACAACCATTTTGGCATCAATGTTTTTCTTTTCCCAAAGATGAAAATCCATCCAATGAAATATTAGAAAAAATCACGGTAGATTTTGCCTTAGACTTTGGCTTCTTTGAAAGACAAATGATTGCTTTTAGACATTATGACAAAGAACATCATCATTTTCATATCATTGCAAATAGACTTGATTTAGAGGCCAAAAATGCTGTAAAAACGTCGAATAATTATTATCGAATTAATACTTTTTGCAGAAAAATTGAAAACAAATACGGATTGAAAGCTGTTGAAATTGGTAGAGCAAACAAAATTGATGGCAAGGAAAATCCTATTAAAAATAAATATGCGGATGAGTTAAGAGCTTTAATTGACGCTTATCTACCTAATGCTCAATCTATAGATGAGTTCACTATAATGATGCAAAAATATGGATATCTGATTGAAAAGGGTAGGGGAATAACCTTTGTTTTACCTAAAAATAATATCAGAATCAAAGGTAGTGATTTAGGAAAAGAATACTCATTAAGTAATTTATCAAAAAGATTGAAGGGAAAATTTATTCCAAATTTTGTGAAATCATCAGAAATTATTAACCTAAGAAGAATTATTGATGTCGTTTTACCAAAGGTGGGAAATTATCAAGTGTTTAAGCAGAAACTTCAAACTCAGGGTTATTCGGTGAGACTTGTTGAGAAGGATTCAAAGAGAGATATAAAATTTGAAAAGAAGGGTCTTGGATGCAAATTTGTGTTAGGTTCAAGTTTAGGTGATGGCTATCGAATGGAAGATATTCAAAGAAGATTCAATGAAAATTCTCCAATGATAAAATACGATAATAATGAAAATACTCCACTAATCAGTGATTTATTAGAGTCAAGCCAAGCAAACTTTCAGACGGAACAAGATTTAGCAAAAATAGACCAGAGCCTCAATAATAATAAAATTAGAAAAGGGATAAATAGTAAAAAATGGGGGCTGAAGAAGAAAATTTGAAAAATGTTGCTTCAAATATCATTCAATGATACTAATGTTTCAAGAATTGATTATAATTTTGCCACCTATTTTTCACAACAAGCTTTCTTTAATGATAACCGAACCACCAATAGACATGTACCCATGCCGATTAAAAAAATCATTGCCAAATTTGAGGATAGGAACTCACGGATATGTAAAACTGATTTTGAGTAGTGATGTAATTTTGTGCAATAAAGAACAAACGACTGCTGATTTTATTTTTTCATTAAACCAAGATTTTGATGGTGTAGTTTTTCATGTGATGCTAAACGAAGTTCAATTTCTTTAGAATTAAATAAGTAGGAGGGAGGCTGGGCCTTCTTCCTACTTTTATAAATTTAAATTTTTACATTCTTACTCCAGTTTTTGGTCGAGTTTCAGTGTTATTTTTAGATAATTCTTCTACTTTATCCTCTTTATTGTTTGTTTCCATTGTTGATTCTATCTTTTTTTCTAATCTTTTTAATTCAGTTTTTAGCGTTTTTAAATCGCTTTCTTTGTTCCATTTACTACCGACAAATTCTTTTAAAATTTTAATTTCACTCTCAAAATTTATTAGTTTTTTACGGTTATCCTCAATTAATGTTGGTATTTTTTCTAATGAGTTAATAAATTGTTTCAGGGCAACTTTGGGGTTTCCAGACTGTATATGGCCATTGTTATGCCTATAACTCAATTCATCCGATTTTACAGTAAAAATATTGTCCTTGTGTCTGCCCAAATCATTGAAATATGTTTCTGTTTTGACCATGATGTCAAATCCATAGATGTTACCAATACTTACCGAATTTTCTTTTGTATCGAATGTTTTCTTTAATCGTAGTAGATATTTTCCAATTTCCTCAGGGTCTGCTGATTCAAAGGTTTTCAACGAAAATTGATTTATTCGATTTCCTTGTTCATCAAATTTTGAATTTTTATTGAGTTTTGCCAAATCCTTTTCCAAAAAACCTAATACCTTTGTCGATTTATCAAAATTGTTTGAAAGAGCATCTAATTTACTTCGATTATAGGCAATGTCTTTTAAGAAGGATTGTTTTTCGGCTTCTAAAGACCCAATTTTTTTTTCTACTTTGGTTTTTTCTAATAAATCAGTATTCCCCGATAAGATTGCAATGTATTCGTTAAAGTTCATCCCATTTTGTTCATCTAATGAACCTTCATCAATTCTTCGAGTAGCCATGTTACTGTTTTTTATTTGTGATATAAACAGCGATTTATTTTGAAGTAGGTTAAATTTGTAATTATCCAAACTTTTTTCAACAGCGTAAATATAGTTTTTTACAATATTACCGTAATGCTCTTTGGCAATCACGTTACCCTTTCGAGACCCACGACCAACCCTCTGGTCAAATTCTGAAGGCTTCCAAGGAATATCTAAATGGTGCATTGCAACAATCCTTTGTTGAACGTTTACACCTGTGCCCATAGTTTCTGTTGAACCCATTAAAATACGTATTTTACCTGAATTTACATCTTCAAAGAGCTTTTCTCGTTGTAAACTACTGGTAAACTCTTGTACGAATCTAATTTCTGATGGTTTTACTCCATATTCATCAACCAATTTTCTTTTTAATTCAGAATAGATGTTCCAATTAGCGGGTTTGTATGTGCCAATATCTGAAAATACCAATTGTGTACCTAAATGTGGATTGGTTTCTTTGTAATGTTTGAAAAGTCTTTTCGCACATTGTGAAAGTTTATTATTGGGATGGTCTTCGTATTGTTGACTTATTAATCTCATATCAACCGCCATTTTTTTTGCATAGTTTGTTGCTATCAACATTTTGGCATTTTCTTCAGCTCCTACCAACGGAGAACGCCCAAGTAAAGTAGCATCGCCAGTTTCTGAAAATTTCATTAGTTTTTGAATGAAAATTTCTTGTTGTGGGGTGGGAGGGATGCTCACCAAAATTTGTTGAGCCATCGGTCTATCAATACCTATCATTTGAGCTGTTCTATAATCAGTAATTTGATTATAAAACATTGCCAGCTCAGGTACTTTAATAAAATACCTAAATCGCTCTTTCTGAATAATTTTATTTGTAACCGAAAACTCAAAATCAGTAGTCTTTTTGGCATAGACAGATGCCCAAGCGTCGAAATTGACAATGTTTTGCTTTTCTAAAGCTCTTGGACGTAGATATTTGAAAATTAGATAAAGTTCGGTCAACGAATTAGAAATTGTTGTACCTGAAAGAAAAGTTGCACACAAGTCTTTTCCTTTTCGTTCTTGTATCGTTCGTATGGCGTAAAGTAGATTCAGCGAGCGTTGGCTTCCATCAATATTTCCCAATCCTGCCACACGATTATGACGAGTAGTGAAGGTCAGATTTTTAAAACGATGGCTTTCATCAATAAATATATGGTCGATGCCTATTGCTTGAAAGTCGGTTATATTATCTTTTTTCTGATTTATTTGATACTCAATGCTTTTTAAATTAGAACTTAGATTCTCTTTGCGTTTTTCTAAACCTTTTAAAAGTGATTTTGAAACTTCTTTGCCTTGACTTCTCAAAACATCTAAATCTAATTCTAAATTGCGTAATTCCTCGCCTAAAATTTGCTTTTGAATGAGTGGAGATTGCGGAATTTTACCAAATTGGTCATGAGTAAGGATTATACAATCCCATGAGTTATTCTTTATGTCATTAAATAATTTTATTCTGTTTTCAGGTGTGAAGTCTTGTTGTCCAGGGTGGAGCAGTTTGGCATCAGGATATGCAGAACGAAAAGTCTCTGCTATTTGGTGAACATTGGCTTTCAAACCAATAATAAGTGGTTTGTTGGCAAGTCCTAATCGCTTCATTTCATAAGCAGTAACACACATAATCAATGTTTTGCCCGAACCTACTTCATGGTCGGCGACCCCACCTTCATTCTGCAACAACATCCAAACCGCATCTTTTTGTGATTTATAGAGGTCTGTTATACCCAAATTCCGATAATTTAAATCTGTAAATTTCTGGTGAGAACCATCATATTTAGGCTTAATATTGCAATTAAATTTTTGATTATAAAGTTCTGATAAATTATTCTTGAATTGGTCATCTTGTCTAGTCAGCCACTCGATAAAAGACTCTCTAATAGCATCAATTTTACTGTTTGCCAGTCGAATCGCTTCATTATCTTTTACTTTTATTTCCTTACCATCGACAGATATGTTCTTAGTAATCTCGGGACTTGTATTTAAAAGTGCATAGTTCATCAATGAAATACCGTCGTACAATCGACTTTGACTTTGCACGGCAAACTGTGAGCTGATTAGTGCATTAGAACTATCGTAAGGACTCTTTACAGAAAATTCGTCAGATGAAGATGAATAATTGACAACAATACGAGTATTGAAAAGATTTGTCGCATATTCGGAATATATTTTTGTAGGAATCCATCGCTCACCAAAATTGAAATCCAATAATTCAAAAGGAATTTTAGTTGGTTGATTTTCCTCTAAGAATAAGATAGAATCTCTGATAAACTGACTACTGGGTAATGATTCGGATAAATTTTTAAATGTCTGAAGCTTTGCGATAATATCACCAGACAAAAATTTGTCTTTGATTTCAAAATTCTTATCAATGGGGTTATAGAATATTTTGTTTTGGAGGTCATTGATAAGTTGTTCTTTGCTTTTTTTTGAAATGCTTGACATGTATTCAAGATTCACATTTCCCAATTTATTAAGAGAAGCAATCAGGGCTTCATCTGCGTTGAAGTTTTCAATTTGTACTTTAGAGAAAGAAACGGGTTCTGTAAAAATGTCAGCTTTTATGAATTCACCATTTTTTGCACGTTCAAGTGTTAAAATTTCTTTGCCATGAAAATCCGTTAATATCAGCCCTACATTTTCTTCGGCGTTTAGATTGCCAAATTTTTCATAAAATTCATTGTATAATTCATTCAGATTATTTCTTAGTTGATGGTTCTCTTCCGAATACTCCTTTTCGTAATCAAATAGATTGAGATATATATCCCTTATAAGAAGGTAATTTTTTACTTTATTTTGCTCTAATTTTGAATAATCGACTGGTAAAAAATTAGCCGTATTGTTTGAAAAATCAATGCTTGTAATTTTTCCGACCTTGTCATTTTGTTCTACGACAGTGCCGATTCGATAATGATTTTTTAATGGCTGAGTAAAAGGAATTGATTGATTGTATAATTCTGAAAACAAATCATTTTGTATGAAAATGGGTGTTTTTACTTTACTATTCTGGAAGTTCTCTAACTTAAAATGTTCACTAAAATCTCGTTTCAGTATAGTGGTCATTTTGTCTGCTATCCCAGAAACGCCCTCTTCATGATGATAAATTATTGCAGGTTTTCCATATTGGTCGGTATCTATTTTTTGTTTTGTAAAAATGATATTGTCATTTTTAGTATAATAATCATTACCTACTATTTCTCCATCTCTAATATTTCTGACAAAACTTCTTTCTTTGTCCGTCAATGTTGTTTTTAGTGTGTTCTTTTGTAGAATTATCAAATCACTTCCAACACTTGTTCCTGCATTTTCACTAAACAGGTTGTGTGGAAAACGAACGGCAGAAACTAAATCGCTTTTTCGCATTAAATATTGCCTAATTGGGTCGTTAGTAGGGGAGTTCATTACCCCGTTTGATGTAATGAATGCGATAACTCCACCTTCTTGTGTTACATCAATTGTCTTGTAGAAAAAATAATTGTGAATAGCTTTACAAGAAATTCTTTTAGTTTTATCATTCATAAAGCTTGCATCCCAAACATTCAAATCTCCAAAAGGAATATTTGATGAGACAATTTCAAAATGATTGGTATATCTTGAGCTAATTTCTTCAAAACCTTGATTCCTTACTTGATTTTTTCCATAAAGAGCAGATAATATCAAACCAGCTAATAAATCTTTTTCAAACATCAAACTATCTTGATGTTTCAATCCTGCATCAATAAATGATTGTTGAAATTGACCAATACCTGCGGAAGGGTCGAGAAATTTTGATGATTGTAGGCCTGTATCCTTTAACGCTTTACCAATTTCTAAAGTAATAGGGGGGGGAGTATAAAAACTGGTCAGTACACTCGCTTTTAGGCTGTTATAATATTCTTGGAATTGTGTTTCTCCAACATTTTCATAAATAATTTGGTAAAACTGTTGGAGTAATGGTCGTAATTCAATATCAACTTGTGTTTTCCATGCACTATCATCCAAAATTGGGTTTAGTATTGCTTTTATTCCACCGAATCCAGCGTAGGATTGGAGTAATTGAATCTGTTCAGAAGTTGGATTTTGATTATTTTTATTTAGTTGAAAAGCCAATTCAACTGCTTTAATATTTTGAAGAAGTGTGTTTTTTTGATTAAAAGCCATTTGAAAGGATTAGGTTGTCTATTTGGGTTATTAGTTCATGCTTTATTTGCATGTAGGGTATTTCAGCGTTAGTTTTTAATTCATGATACATGGGTAGAAGTTGTTTTATTAAAGCGTTCAGTTCTTTTCCTCCGCTCATAGTTTTATTTAAGTCTGATAAGCTTTTTTCAATTAAATCTCTCAGAAATATTTCTTCTTCCGACATCAAATCTTCAAATAATATTTCTTGAGCGATTTCTTGAGCAGCCAATACGTCAATACCTTTTCTTCTTTGTAGTTCAAATTCTTTTTCAGCTAATTGAACTCGTTTTTGGATAAATTTTAAAAGTTCTTCTTCAGGATTATTATCAATAATAATTGGCCTGACTCTATCTAAATACTCAAATAGTGTTAAATAAAAATAATTTTGATTCATATTTATTTTAATTAATATATTATTGAAACTGCAATTTATGCAAAAGAATCTTTTACTCAATTTTTCGGACCTTGAAAATTATAAACTTATATCTACTCTAATGATTATAGCCTATTTTCGATTGCTTATAATTTTTCCAATACTTGAATTTGGATGTGTTACTTGGTGTTATATTTGGCGGAATGTATTTGTTTTATATTAGATTCCGCCAAATATAATTTGTATGTTAAGTTTGTGTTTGTATATTTACACAATAAAATATATCGGAATGATTATTGGTAGAATAGGAGAGCAGAAAGAGATGAATCATCTTTTGGAATCACAAAATGCTGGTTTATTGATGGTTACAGGCAGAAGAAGGGTAGGGAAGACCTTTTTAATTAATAATGTTTATGTAGAAAATTTTGTTTTTAAATTTACAGGAACACAGCACGCCAATAGGGCTAATCAACTGAAAAAGTTTGCTGAAAAACTATCAGATTTTTCAAAAGAACCAATAGATGCTTTTCAGCCTAAAAATTGGCATGAAGCATTCTCATTATTAAAGAAATATTTATTGGGGCTACGTAAGACAAAGAAAAAGAAAGTCTTATTTTTTGATGAATTTCCGTGGATAGACCATAAGAAGTCAGGGTTTTTAGAGGAGTTTGGTTATTGGTGGAATGATTGGGCATCGACACAAAACTTATTAGTGGTAATTAGTGGCTCGGCAACTTCATGGATGGTCAGAAAGATAATTCAGCATCGAGGTGGGTTACATAATCGTGTCACACAAAGGATACATCTCGAACCGTTTACTCTTTCTGAGACAAGGACATTTATTAAGACTATCAATAAAGGTATTTCTGACTATGATATACTGCAAATTTATATGTGTGTGGGGGGAGTGCCTTTATACTTAAGCCAGTTAAAAGCTGGTGAGTCGGCAGCACAAGCTATTCATAGAATTTGTTTTTCCAAAACAGGTTTACTTCGCACCGAGTTTGATGATGTATATGCGTCATTATTTGATAATTACCAAAACCATGTTGCAGTAATCAGAGCTTTAGCACAAAAATGGAGCGGGCTTACTCGAACTGAAATTGCTCAAATTAGTAAACTTGCAGATGGAGGAAGTCTAAATCGAATATTAGAAGATTTGGAAGAAAGTTCTTTCATAATGAAAATTCAACCTTTGTTCAATCAGAAAAAAGATATGATTTATCGTTTAGCTGATGAATACAGTCGTTTTTACTTACATTTTATTGATGGGAAAAAGTATGGAACTATTGAAGATTGGCTAAAGTTTCAGACGACTTCAAGTATTTATCAGACATGGCAGGGGTATGCTTTTGAAACCATTTGTATAAAACATGCAGAAGCAATCAAAAAGTGTTTGGGTATTTCTGGAATACAAACATATGTCAATAGTTTTTATAAAAAAGGAGATGATAAAACACAAGGATTTCAGATAGATATGCTCATAAGTAGAGCAGACAATGCGATAAATCTATGCGAAATAAAGTTTTATAATGGAACGATAAGATTCATTGAAAAATTAGCGAACAATCTACGAGAAAAACGAAGTTTATTCAAAGAGTTGAGTGGTACAAAATATAGTGTTTTTATTACGATGATTACTACATTTGGAATAGACAAAAGTTCTTATAATAGTTCTGAAATTGATAACGAAATTACAATAAATTGTCTATTTGAATAGGCAATTTAAATTGCTTATTATTTAACATAATATAAGTTATATAACAAAACATATGCTACTAAAATGACTTGACATATATCTTATAAATATATGATAATCAAG
>NZ_JBMLRC010000040.1:0-5581 GCF_049241225.1 Emticicia sp. | reverse complement strand
ACGATAATTGTCTGATTTTATCCATTAACTAATTGCGATTTAAAAACTCAAAATTAATTATTTTTATATAAGTTTATTATATTTGGCCATCAGACTATACTATTCAATAAAACTAAACAAGAAGTTTTGATTCGTTTTTGCCAATATTTGACTATTATCTTTTGGTTTACTATCAGCTTGAGTGTTGATGCCCAATCTGATGTTTTTCGAAAAATAAATAAAAAACTAAGCCCTACCGATGGTTTGCCAAATCGGCATATCAATACAACATTTATTGATAATCAAAATCGGATTTGGTTTTCAGTTGATAATCAACTAGCTAAATTTGCTTTTGGGAAAATCAGTAGTCGAGCTATTGTTCCTGATTTTTCAAATCGTGGGTTTAACTCCATCGTACAAGATGCTACCGGCAACCTTTGGATTTCGGAGAGTGTGGAGTGGTATTTTCCGTTTAATATTGTTCGCACTTTTATTTTCAACCCTATTAATCTGACAACGATTTCAGTCGATGAGTACATTGGGAAAAAGATAGGAATTCATTCTATTCTATCTGATAATCAAGGAAATATACTGATTGGTACAAAAGATGGAAAAGTGTTGGAATTTGATGCTAAGCAAAAAAAAATAATTCTGAAATACAAACTTGACACACATCCAATTAAACTATTGTATGCCGGTAGAAAGGGTATGGTTTTGTGTGTTGAGAAAAGTCAGAAACTTGATGAGAAACTCATACATTTGGATAATAGCGGTAAAATTGCTAAAGAAATTCTGTTAAAAAACTCATTTATACGGACAGTGGTAGAGACCGATTCTGATCTGCTGATGCTTCATCAATATTATGATATAACTCTGATTAAATCGTTGTACTCTTCTAAGCAGATTGCATTTAAAAGTGTGAAAGATTCATATTTATGGAATTTGAAGTACGACAAAACATTTAACCTTATTATTCTTAATAGCTCAAATTCTCTACAGTTTTATGATAGTAATTTTAAAATAGTAGATCGAGAAGATTTTGATTTTTTGATTCACGATATTTTTATTGATCAGTCGAATAATTATTTTTTATCGACCAACGATGGGGTTCATATCCTTAATTTCTCCAAGAAAAACATACTTACATTCCTCAAAAACAAGGAATTAGACAAAATCAATGAAAATTATTCTTGCCGAGCAATTGTGAGGCTCAATAAAGATGAAATTTTAGTAAATACCAATAAAAAACGCCAACTTATCAATACGAACACTAATACAGTGCGATCATTACATGAGTTTAAAAATATTTCGGGAGATGAAAATCGATTTGTTTTAAGTATTTTGAAGGATAAAGACGGGGATTTGCTTTTTGGCGAAGATGGCTTAGTAAAAACCAATCTTAAAACCCAAAAGGATGAGATTTTGTGTAACCTTGATACCACAAAAATTTGGTCAATTAAAGCCTATAAAGATGGAGTTTTGCTAGGTTTAGAGAGGAAAGGAATCATATATTACAATAAAAAGACAAAAAAAGCTCGGGTCTTTACGAAGCTCTCGGAATTTTTTAATAATTCAATTGTTTACGATTTTTTCGTTGATGGTAGTAAAATCTACATTGCTGCAGAAAATGGCTTTTTTGAATTGATAGATGAAACAAAGCTTCAGAAGTATATTTTCTTAGCAGATGAGAAAATCCAGCCATCGTGTTTTCACGTTTATAAGGATACTAAAGTACAGCAGTCTTTAATGATTGCCAGCTCAAAGGGTATTTGGTATTTTGACTTGGTTTCAAAAATAATACGCCCATTTGGCAAAGAATCTGATGTATTATCGAAAAAATTCCTTTCGGTGTATAGAAGTAAAAATGGTGTTTGGGCAAGTAGCGAAGAAGGAGTTTGGCATTTTGATGAAGATGGTAGTTTATTGAAAATATATACCGAAGCAGATGGACTAACCAGTAATGAATGTAATAGACTTTCGCATTTTCAGGATGAAAATGGGATATTGTATTTTGGCGGTATAAACGGACTAAATATTCTTAATCCACTAGATTTTTCAAAGAATATAGCCAAAAAATATGCTTTAAAAATAGATACGATAAAGGTATATTCGGCTAACAAACTAAAACGAATTCTCACTGATTACAGTGGCACTACAATTCATCTTGGCCGTTATGAAGAAAGTATCGAATTTGGTCTTTCGTATGAAGATTATAAATACGAATGCCAAAAAAAATATTATTATCGAACCGATAAATCCATAAATAGTGATTGGCAATTACTTCCTGAACGGCAGCTAATACTTGACAACATTGGCCAAGGTTCGAGTAACATCGAAATAAAAGTAGTGAGTTGTAGCGATTTTTTGAATGCACAAATCATAAAAATCACAATTATTCGTCAACCACCGATTTATCAAGAATGGTATTTTTGGGTTTGTGCTTTAATTTTTTTAGGCATAGTGATCTGGCTGGCCACAGTGTTTTCTAATCATCAACTAAAAAAGCGAAATGAACTTTTACAGCAGAAGATAGATGAACAAACGCTGATTTTGCGTGAGAGTCTGGAGCTAAAAGAAACCATTCTAAGTATTCTAGTGCATGATGTAAGGTATCCGGTACAAAGTTTTTATGATATCACTCGCAAACTTGAGTACTTGATAAAAAAACAAGATTTTGACAGATTGTTTCTACTTGGTAAAGAGACCGAGATGAAAAGTAGAAAGGTGCTTTGGCTAATCGATGAGCTTGTATATTGGGTGAAAAGTACTAATAAAAATTGGCAAGCAGCCAAAGAAGAAAAGGTTTTGAATCTGATTATAACTCAGATTATTGAGAGTTATCGAGAAGAATTGACTCAAAAGAATTTGAAAATTGAAATTGGTCAACATCGTGTTTTAGCTCGAATTGATGCCTCACTGCTGGTAATTGTATTGCGAAATTTGATTTTTAATGCAATTATACATTCGGCTTTTGATTCTACAATTGAGATTATTATTCAACAAAACTCAGTTGATAAATTTCTGATCAGAATTATCAATGAGGTTATGGAAGAAGTCGAGATCAAAGATAAAGGACTTGGTCTTGGATTATCTCTGTTAGAGCCTATGCTGAAAAAAGCAGAAATATATATCGAAAACCAAAAAAAAGATGGTATGTATATTGCTGAAGTTATGTTTTAAAAACTGAAGTTTTCACATTAATTTTATGTATAATTGTTTAATACTTGAAGATTCGCTCCACGACCAATTGGCCATAGAAATGGTGCTAGAACAGTTTCCTGCTTTTGTGCCTACGTTTGTTAGCAATCCGAAAGAATTTTTGAAAGAAGTAAGCAAGCAGAAATTTCACTTGTATATAATTGATATTATGCTCAATGATGCTCTAACGGGTATTGATTTGATACAAATGATTGATGACTCAGAGGCTTGGGTGATTATTTCGAGTTCGATGGATAGTAAAGATTACTATCCGCAGTTCAAAGATTTGAAATTTAGCAAGTTTTATATCAAAAAGCCAATTGATGAATTTGTGTTCAAGACAAACCTCGAAACATTTTTGTTTAATAAATCGAGCGAGACCGCCAAAGTTGAGCCATTTATTACAGTAAAGTTGGGTAACTATGCTTACAAGCTATTGGCCAGTGAGATAAGTTATATCGAGACTAACGACCACGCCACAACTATTTTTTCTAATGGTAATAAGTACACCACTTATACGGCTTTGAAAGTTTACGAAGAGTTATTAAAAGATGCTAGTTTTGAAAGGGTCAATCGAAATACATTGATAAACACACTGGCAATAAACCGCATTAACATTAAGGAATCATACGTAGAAATAGCCAATCAAAGAATTTCGATTAGTCGAAATAATAAGCAGGCATTTGTAGAGAAATTTATAGGGAAGGTATACTAAATAAACCATTCACGTAATAAACAAAGCTATTTACGAATAGCACACGTATTTTGTTTGATAGTTGATGTAAGTTTGGGTATATATTCCAAACAAGCTTTATGAAAGAAAAACTACGATGTTTGATTTTAGATGATTCTTTAATTGACCAACTTTCACTCGAAATTATTTTATCGGAATATGGTGAAATAAAGACAACCTCTGTATCTACTCCTGAGCAATTTTCTCAGACGATATGCCAAAATAACTATCAACTTTTTATGATAGATATTAATTTAGGCACACAAATTTCGGGTATTGAACTTGCCAAACAGATACCTCACAAGTCGCAAGCTTGGGTTATTTTTTGCAGTGCAGCTGACTGCCAAAAATACTACGACCTCTACAAAGAATTATCTCTTCGAAAATTTTATCTACAAAAGCCAATTGATGAGTTCAGTTTGAGAACCTACGTGGATTCATTTCTGAGGCATTTCTGAGACAGGTCCCCAACATTTCACTCTTACCTCCACCTTCTTGTTCTTCCCATTCACGAAACTATTCCTACCATTCACGTAGTGAGCTATTCCATTCACGCTATGATTCGTACATGGCTATTGAATGTAGTGCTATGAAAAGCTAATATTTGCATCTAATAGCACGCTTTTGAGTGGTCTATTAGGTGCATTGTAGAACAGGGGTTTCCCCTTGCTATGTACAAAAAAAACTCACGATACCTTTGTAAAATAAGATTTTAGGTAAGGTATTGTACAGTTAAATCTTATTTCGTCAACTGCTTTTTGATGTCTATCAAGTATGAAGCAGGCTGAAAAAATTAGCTAAAATACTATTTAAACAAACGCTGTATGAAACGTAACTCAAGAGTAATTAAACCACAGGAACACGACAAAGTAATCTACATCAAGCACCTCGGACAAGAGCCTTATAACGAAGTTAAATTTGATTGTGGAAAGAAGCTAATCGTGAGCTATAGCCTAACCTATTGGCAAAGTGTCTTTCATGATTTTAAACGCATCAATAAAGGCGTATTAATCAACCCCGACAAAGTAATAAGCCAAGCGGGTGTATTGGAAGTCGAACTCAGTGATAATACAAAGTTTATGTACTCACGACGCAAGCACAAAATCGCATTTTCATAGTCTCCTCTTTTAAAATACTTTTTCAGTACTTACAAATAATCACTATCATGAAAAAAAATTTTACAATTTCTAAAATAGCCCCATTGGCTTTCTTAATTTGCTTCTTTGCTTTGACTGAAGTAGCAGCCCAACAAACAAAAAAAATATCGCTTCAAGGTTTCTTGAAAGATGCCAATGGCAAGGCGGTAGCTGATGGCCAGCAATCAATTATATTTAAGCTCTATACGTCTCCAACTGGTGGCACTGCCGCTTGGACAGACACCCAGAATATCAATGTTTTTGGTGGAGTTTATAGCACGCATTTGGGTAGCACAACCAACCCACTTGATAACCTAGATTGGGGTAGAGAGACTTACTACGTAGGTGTAACTGTACAAGGCACTGAGCTTGTTCCTCGTACCGAACTCACTTTTGCTCCTTACTCATTGGGTTCACCCAAAGCACAAGAGGTAGTTTGCTCAGGTGCCGTGGGTGATATCAAGCACTCAATTTTAAATCCTACACAATTTAAGGCCGTGAATGGAGATTGCTGGGTACCAATGGATGGTACTGC
>NZ_JBMLRC010000039.1:0-2827 GCF_049241225.1 Emticicia sp. | reverse complement strand
TAATACAATCTTATCAGGCGTATAATGAGTTTTTAGATAAAAAAAATCAGGAAAAGTACCTTTCGGATACCGCACCAGACTTTGTAATTTACGGTATCGAAAGTACCGATAACAAATATGCTGTTGGCGACGAAACACTGACTTTAGTTGCTCTTTTGCAACACTACGAACCAATAAAGACTTGGCCAAATCGTTTATTGCTAAAGAAGAAAGCACAAACCAAAACCTTAAAATTAGTAAAACAGCAAAGTACTGTTTGGGAAATGGGGAAACCGTTCGTTTTAAATTCGTTGATTAAAGCAGATTCTGCCAACCAAAAGCTGCTTTCGATTATAAAAGTAAAAACCACATACAATTGGTTTGGTAAATTACTAAATTTGTTCTTTCAGCCGCCGCATCTCAACATGGAATTGGCAACCAACAAAGGCGAAAAAACGGTTTATCGAACTGTGCCAATCTTGCTAAATAAAGGCCTAATTGTAAACGCAAAGATTGACAGCGTGAAGAATTTAAAACAATTCTTTGAGACTGGTTCGGTTGAAAATAAAAGCATTGAAACCGTAAAATTTGACGAAATTCTGAGAAGAAAAGCGGGTTTTGACAAGAAAATTGAGATTTTAGAAGAATTCTACGAATTAAAATAAAGTCCAAAATCTTTTGGGCTTACACAACTTTGCAAAATCAAAAAAACATATAAAACAATGAATTACAACCGCATTTACTGGTACCGCTTCAAGGGTGTTGACAAAGCTAAAAAAAAAATTATTTGGAAAGAAATCGCTAACTTCTTCCACCACAAACTTGGTTCTCCACAAAAAATATTAGATTCTGCTGGCGGAATGTGTGAATTTATCAACGCTTCTCCCTCACAAGAAAAATGGGTAATCGACATCGAAGAGTCAGTCAAAGATTTCGTTGAAGGTGACGTTAAAACCATCGTTGGTGACGTTTTGAAAGTAGATATTCCAAAAAATTATTTTGATGCGGTTTTTATCTCCAATTTTTTAGAACATTTAAGTAGCCAACAAGAAGTTGCTCATTTCTTAGGCAGAATGTACGAAAATATCAGACCTGGCGGCAAAATAGCAATCATCGGACCGAATTTTAAATACGCTTATAAAGAGTATTTTGATTTTGCCGACCATACTGTTATTCTTTCAGAATTAGCAGTTGAAGAACATTTATATGGTGCTGGTTTTGAGCTTCTTGAAACACATCCGAGGTTTTTACCACTTTCGTTCAGAGGTAAATTACCTGTTCATAAACTTTTGGCTCGATTGTATCTAAATATGCCCTTTATTTGGTTTTTATTTGGAAAACAATTTTTAATTATTGCCGAAAAGAAATAAACTATGCAAAAAGTTATCAATGCCGTTTGGTTTAAAATCGTTTACGTACTATTTCTTATAGTTTTACTATTTCCTTACTATCGTTTATCGGAAATACCACAAGCAGGCATTGATAACTCATGGCGTATTGGGCTTGAAATGGCAAAAGCAAAAAGCCTTATTTTTGGAAAAGACATTATCTATACTTACGGCCCTCTGGGCTATCTCACACAACGTTTTGCCATAGATACTCCTGCTTGGCATTTTTTTGTATTTGATATTTTCTTTTTCCTCAACATTGGTCTTTTGCTTTTCTTGGCCCTGCCGAAACAGACAAAAATTTACCAGTACACAATACATTTTGCTCTTACTATCGTCATTTCCTCACTTTTTGGTGAGTGGGTCATTTTTGCTTTATTTTTTGTTGGCATATTCAGTGGTTTAAAATTCTTATATACTCAGCAATTATGGATGCTTTATCACTCCATAATTATTGGCATTGTGGTTTTTTATACAAAAGCAAATTACGGAATCATAGCATTGGGCTTTGTTGCGGTGCTACTGGGTTACGCATTTTTTAGCAAACGTCTGACTTTCAAAAATCTAATTTTCGCCTTAGTTTTTACGCTTTCGGCTCTCGCCTTATCGGCTAAAATTCTTAACACTGATTTATTTGCCTATTCTTATTCGAGTATTCAGGCTACCAATGGCTATACTGAAGCTATGTCGGTGTATCCTGCCGATAGACTAAAAATAGTATTGGTTTCTTACCTCATTTTTGGTTTACTGATTGTAGCCTCGGTATTTTATATTGGCAAAGTCGCATTGAAATTTAAAACACTCACAGTCAGTCAGTTAGACAACGCTTTTATTATTTCCTGTGTATCCTTAATTTCATTCATCCTCATTAAATACTCTTTTGTACGGGCAGATGATGGACATATTACGGCATTCGTAAAACTGGCTAATCTACCTTTTTTATTACTACCTCTTTTTTGCACTGATAAACTAATGAAAAAGATAGGCTGGGGGCTGATTTCTTGTAATATTTTAGGTTATTTTTTATTCTACCAACCTGTTTTTGGCGAAGTTTCTTTGTCAGTTACCGCTAATTTGCATCGTAAGATTTATATTTTTAATCAGTATTTCAAAGAGGTAACAGCAGCTAAAAAAGATTATACAAAACCTACATTTCCCAAAGAAGTTTTATCAATCATAGGCAATAAAAGTGTCGATTTTATCCCTAATGAAATCTCAGAAATTTACTTTAATCGCTTAAATTACAATCCAAGACCTGCCATTCAATCGTACTTTGTTTACAACCCATTTTTACTTGAAAAAAACCAAGAAAAATATTTGTCGGCTACTGCACCCGATTTTGTGGTGTATAGTATTGAAAGCACCGACAATAAATACGCTTTTAGCGAAGAAACATCGACGCTACTTGCTCTTTTGCAACGCTACGAACCAATAAAGACTTGGCCAAATCGTTTATTACT
>NZ_JBMLRC010000038.1:0-7283 GCF_049241225.1 Emticicia sp. | reverse complement strand
CATAATTGATTATAAAGCCAAAAGCTGCCAGTGCCGCAAACGTAATTCCGAAAAAGAGTAATTTGTCTTGTTTGGTAGAGGTTTCCATCGGCTATTTATGCGTTTTGTTTTTTTAAGTAAAGTCTATAACCCAAAACACTCAAAACAACACCTGTTACGATACGACCAACGGTAAAAGTATCTTTTAGGTTAGCTTCCCAAGTATAGCCTCCCAAGGCGTTGATAATCAGGGGAAAAGAAAGAAATGCAATGTTGAATAGTACGATAGCTTTTATTGCGTCTGAAAGTTTCATAGTGTATTTTAGTTTTAGTGATTCGAATTTATATAAAATAGCTTTTTCATAAAAAACGTTGTGATGAACTCCCCAAAATGTGGGACGAACTATCAAGGCTTTGTGATAGTGATATAGGCCGATACTTTCATCCAGACACTAAAACCAAATGAAATACTGACGATTTCGTAGCCTTCTCGGCTTTTTTGGTTAGCTACATTTTCTGCTTTTTCGATTAACGAATTCGTTGACCACCAATCTGATACTCTGATAATTTCAAACTTTTTCATGTCTTTTGTTTATTTAGGTAAGTGTTCAAATTTTACTTTATCTCATCGCTATCAATTTGCATGATATTAGTCGGTATAGTAGATTTTGGTTGCTTCGATATAGCTACATTTTCATTATTTGGTATTTCTAAAATTACATTTCCATCTACATCTGTCTCTTTGCCATCAATAATTGTGGTTGTACTTGGAATTTTGTCATTTGAATAATAACCAACATTGGGCATAATATTTTCTTCTTTTTGGCAAGAAGTAGTGGCGAATGAGATTGAAACTAAAGCGGCGAATAAAAATGATTTTGTTTTCATAATTTTTTCGGGCGGCGAACCGCATTTTTTGAATTGTTTAATAATTGTTTCTGATTTGATGATTCAAAGATATTGCACCAAAAACAGCTTAGAAAACAGATGTGACCAACTCGCAGAACTGTGTGATGAAGTATTGAAACGATGGGAAATAAAAAAAACTCATGATTCAGCAATCATGAGTTTTGAAAATGTTTTTGTGGTGCTTTTCTTATAAAAATGCCAAATCTTCGTCTTCTTCGGGGCGTTGCCATACGATCGGACTAGTATTTTTTTGGATGAGATAAAGCCCGATTACGATGATTAATACTGCCATCAAAAGCCCGATTTGATAGAGAACTGGATTCGGAACAAAGTAGATACGAATATAGTTTTGGGTAGTGATATTATGGCCCCAAGTGAGTTTACAAACGTATTCTATCAAACTGAATGATAGAGTCATGAGCAAAGGCAATTGGAATGAAGCCGTGCGATAATAAATATAAAACATAATGGCTGTTTGGAAGATAAGCCCAATGACGGCTTGCGGAATAACCATTACGATACTGACGGCAACTACGGTGAAAATCACTTGTTTGAATAAATAATTTTTGAGCAAACCATGTCCGATAACTCCAATTTGCAGAATCGTAAAAAGTAATGATAATATTATTCCTAATAAAATCTCAATCTCAACTCGTTCAAGGCTTTCGGCTTCTATGGTATTGAACGGCAAAAAATCAAGTATTAAAGGGCTAATATAAGACCATGATAAAGCAATGAACAGGCAAAGCAGATAAATTAGCAGAGATGTTTTATGAAATAAAGGCGATTTTTTTTTATTAATAAAATAGCCCCAAATACTTGAGAGACTAATAATTAGTAACATTACCAGGAAGATACCTCTTTCTAAGTATGTTTCAGGCTCAACTTTGTTCATGCTGGCCATTGCCCCTAAAATCCCTCCCCCTAAAAATAGCACAGTCACACAAATGATCATCAACATCCATGCTTTGGCTATTGTCATGCCTGTTTTTTTGCGTAGTAAATTTAATTCATCCATAAAATTAATAGGTATTTGTTTTGTGTGATTTCGGTCAAATTTACCACAAGAGTTTGTCAAAACAAAAACCCCTACTAAAATAGTAGAGGAATCTGCGTATACGGATTAGTAAAGGTTTCAAATATAATTTGCGATAAAATCAATAATTCCAATAACACCAACCAAGCCCCAAGTTGCCACTAAAATTTTGTGGAGGGTTGGATTATACTTTTCGGGCGTGGTTGCCTTTGTTTGAAGCATTCCAAAATGAAAAGTCAGAGCCAATGATAGATGAAAAACACCTTTTATCAATTCGTAATATTCGCCTCGTTGTTCTTTAAAAAGTGTCATGTAGAGGTAAAAACCAAACAAAACCAGCATTATGCTACCAAAGACGTATTGTATAGGTTTTAAGTTTTTAATATTCATTCCGGATAATTATTTAGGGTGAAAACATAAATTTAAAAAATCTTAGCCAACAGCACAACCAACAAGCCAAATCCTGCAATAAAATTCCAAGCTGAGTGCAAAGCTACGCCATAACCAAAACCCAATTTCATTCGTACAAACCCCAACACATAACCCGAAATGATTTGACTCGTAACCAATGGCAAAGCAAACAAATAATTGCTAATACCAGTGTAATTTGTGAGATGCACTAACCCAAAACTGATAGCAATGATGTGAAAGATATACTTGAAGTTTTTTGCCCAAAGTGCTTTAAAAACATCGTTAAAAGGTTTAGTGACAATGTAAAATACTGGGAAAAGAATAATACAAGCTAAATAAACGAAGCCAATATGTAGCGTAATAAGTTCGTTGACTTTGGTCAAATAAACAATTGTTCCGAGCAGAACCGATACGATAAACGACACACTCCAACGGTTATAAATCAATGCCCCTCTGAAAATGGCTTCTTCGACTATTGGTGCCCCAATGACCAAGAAACCGTACATACTCCAAGTATCTTCAAACCCAAACGACTTTGCTCCAGTTAAGTCTTTGGTTAGATAGATAATCGGAACCAAAACTGGTAAAAGTGCAAGTTCGCATAATAAAACTTTGAAGATGTACTGAAATTTTTCAGATTTACTCATTTCAATATTCTCGCTGATGTAAAGTGGGTTTTTGATGTAAGCGAAAAACTCGTTGACGATTGTTTTAAAAGTAAAGTTTCTTTTTGTGCCGAAAGTAAGTGCTGCGTTCATAATTTTGTAATGTTTAGGAATGATTTAAATATTTTTAATTTTATGTTATTTGCCTTGTTTGATGATTCAAAAGTAGAAGGTGTTTTTCTCAGCAGAAAACAGATGTGACGAACTCCACCAGCTTTGTGACCAATTAATAAAAATATGTGATTTGCTTTGGCATAATAATTGGCAATATTTGTGGAACGAAACTCTGTTTCGTTCAAAAGATGATGATATATTGAAAGTATTTTCAGACTTTTACGTTAGGATAATAAACTAAAAAATTAAAGCCCCTTTAGGGGTTTGGGGTGATATGCAATTTCTTTTTCCGACTTTTCTTTGGGGTTTAGCGGCACTTTCGGTGCCTTTGATTATTCATTTATTCAATTTTCGTCGAACCAAGCGAGTATTCTTTACCAATGTGGCATTCTTGAAGGCCGTCGAAACCCAAACGTCTTCGTTTCGTCGCATCAAGCAATGGCTCATTTTGGCTTCACGATTGTTGTTTTTGTTGTTTTTGGTTTTGGCATTTGCACAACCTTTTTTACCTGCTAAAAATGCTTCGACAAATCGTAGTTCGGGTTTGGGGGTCAATAGCCTTTACCTCGATAATTCGTTGAGTATGCAAAACACCACCGAAAACAAACGTTACCTCGATTTAGCCGTTACGAAAATTGACGAATTGCTTACGCTGTTTCGTCAATCTCCTAATATTCAATTAATCACCAACGATTTTTCGGGCGAAGACCAAGCCGTTACCAATGCCACAAAAGTTAAAGACCGCCTTACATCGGTAGGTTTTTCGTCGAATCCACGTACGTTTGAAAGTATTTATAAACGTCAGAATAACCTTGCTCAAAAACATAACCCAAGTGCCAATAACCAATTCTTTTGGTTTTCTGATTTTCAGAAAAGTACATCGGGCGATTTACGTAAAATCAAGACCGACACGCTCAATAAATTATTTTTGGTGCCAGTACAAGGCAAGAAAAACCAGAATGTTTTCACTGATTCGGTTTGGTTGGCTTCGCCATTCATTCGTGAAATGCAGAATAATATTCTTTACGTAAAAGTGTTCAATTCGGGCAGTGAAGAAGTTGAAAAACTACCTGTAAAACTATTTATTGACAACGCCCAAGCTTCAACGGCCTCAGTTGATATTGCTCCGAATGGTTCGGCAACGGCAACTTTCAATTTTACGGTAAAAGACAAAGGTTTTCATCGTGGAAAGGTCTCGTTTGATGACCAACCCATTACTTTCGACAATGATTATTATTTTGTGCTAAATGCTTCGCCAACAATCCAAGTTTTGCATCTTTACCAAGAACGCAGTGCGGCAGATTATATCGGAAAAGTTTTTGATAACGATAGTCTTTTCAATTACCGAGCATATAGTGCCTCAAATGTCGATGTTGGGCAATTTAAAAACGCTAATTTGATAGTTTTAGAGGGCGTAGAAGCCGTGGCAGGAACATTCCGTGCGAGTCTCGAAGAATTTGTGAGAAATGGTGGAAATCTCTTGATTTTCCCTTCGGCAAGGCCCGATGTTACGTCATATAGCCAATTTTTGGGCGGATTTGGTATTCAAGGAATCAACCTTAACAATCAACCAGTTTTGGCACAAAGCCAACAAGCGATTGCTGAGCCTAACCGACAAAATCCGTTTTATATTGATGTGTTTGAACGCACAACTTCGCAAGGTGTAGTAAACACACCAACTATGCAACCTGCATGGACTTGGAGTGGCGTAGGTGAGAAGATTCTGACCTTCAAGAATATGCAAAACTTCATCACCTCTACGCAGGCTTCGCAGGGACGTGTGTATGTATGTGCATCGCCACTCGAAAAAACGTATGGCAACTTTGCCGAACACGCATTTTTTGTGCCAACGATGTTTAAAATTGCCTCGATGAGTACGAAACAAGAGCGTGCAGCTTATAATTTTAGTGAAGGAAGCATCAACTTAGATTTACCGAATGTCAAGAAAAATGCTACCTATAAACTCAAAAATGTTTCTACGCCAAACAATAAAATTGAGATAATTCCAGTACAAAGAATCGTAGGAAATACACTTACTTTAGAATTGCCGAAGTCTTCGCAACTGTCGGATAATCAGGTACTTGAATCGGGTTATTATGAGTTGCAATTAGATGGAAAAGCGGAAAAATTATTGGCTCTCAACCATGACAACGAAGAATCGAAAATGGATTTTTACTCGCCCGAAGAACTAAGAACATTCTTTGCAGGACAAAAAAATATCACAATTTTTGATAACTTACTTGATGGAGATTTCGTAAAAACCTTTCAAGAAAGCAATGTAGGTACACCACTTTGGAAATACTGCGTAATGCTCGCCTTAGCCTTTTTATTGATTGAAATTTTGTTGATTCGATTTATGAAGGGATAAAGGAATACTGGTACAAGTATGAAGCAAAGCGTCACTTGTACCACACAATGAAATGCAGTCTGAGACTGCCAGCGATGATTATGGTACAAGTCAATAAAGACTTGCACCAGTAGTAAAGAAAGCTAATTTCATTGCCGTTGGTTTTAACCAACGGATGCAGTAGCAAAATTTGTTTTTTAGCCTAATTCTCGGTATTTTCGCTAACAAACAAAACTACACCTATGAAGAAACTACTCGCCCTACTATTCGTATCAAATTTGCTTTTTGCCCAAAACGGAACCGAAATTTTTCTATTAGATATTTCAGAATCGGGTGGAAATATCACACTTTCCAACCCTAAAAATATTACTAATCGAAAAGGCTATGATAATCAACCGTTTTTTCATCCAAATCAGCCATTGCTTTATTATACAGCCATGCAAGATGGCCAGACTGATATTTGGTCGTATAACTTCAAAACTGGCGTTGGGCTGCAAGTAACTAATACCATTGATTCGGAATATTCTCCGACCGTTACGCCCGATAAAAAATATTTGTCGTGCATTGTTCAGCGAAAATCAAATGGCGACCAAGACTTGGTAAAATACAATATCAAAAATCCAACTGAAACGCAGATAGTTTTTGAATCGCAGAAAACTGGGAAGATTGGTTATCAGGCATGGTTGAACCCAAATGAACTTGTTACTTTCGTTTTGGGAGAGCCACAAACGCTTCACTATCAAAACCTTATGACTAAAAAAGATACAGTCGTTGTTCCAAACATTGGTCGTTCGCTACACCTCATTCCTAAACAAAAGGCATTTAGTTTTGTGCAGCAAATAGACAAAAAATGGCTAATTCGCTCGTTTGACCCTCAAAAAAATACCATTATTGATATTGCAGAAAGTAGTCCTGACTCGGAGCATTATAATGCTTGGTTATCAGAAAATATCATTTTTGAAAGCCGCAATACCGATATTTTTAGCTACAATTTAATGACTAAAGAATGGAAAGCGGTGACTTTACCGGATATGCTTCCAAAGCGAAAAATTAGTCGAATGGCTGTGAAAGGCAATAAAATCGCTATTGTGATAGAAGAATAAAAGTAGGTATAAAAGGCTTATACCTACTTGTAGAAAGAAAGTTTACTTCACAGTAAGTTCAAACGGCAATTGCAAATTACTCACAGTTTGCTCTAAATGTGATAATTCCTCTTTCATTTCTTCCATGTATCGCTCAGTTTCGTTTTTAAAAGATGAAACCAAAGATTTGTAGTAGTCAATTCCCGATAAAAGATTAGTATGAAAAGCTTTAAGTGTCCGTACTTGTGCTGTTGAAAGATTTTCAACTTGTTTGTTGAGTTGGTTTTTGTAATAATCTACATATAAAGCCAATTCATTCACAAACATATTTGGACGTTTCAATGAGTTCAGAATATTGGTTCGGCCATAAATATGGTCAACCATTTGTTTTAATGAAAATACACCCGAAAAGTAAGCCAAATTTGGTCCTGGACAAATCGTAACAGCCGTAAGTTTATGGGCAGGATTTATGTCGTGTTTCAACAATGCCGAAACACCCAAACCTTCGCACAAACAATCTCTTTGATTAAGAAAATTGATTTTTTCTGTCTTTTGCTCAGCGGTCATTTCGCTTGCTTCAATTTGCTTTATTTTTGCGTGAATGTATTCACGAGATGATTCACAAATTGGTTCTTTTGTAAATTCAGTATTGGTAGAAAGAAACTTTTTGTAGCACGGACTTCCCGCACGATTTTTATTGATACGCATCACGCGTTGCTCTTCGCCACTTGTATATCTGA
>NZ_JBMLRC010000037.1:36944-54629 GCF_049241225.1 Emticicia sp. | reverse complement strand
TCAAAATAACCTTAAATAGATTCTAAAGTATTAAAAACTATATCAATGGCAGAAGTACAAACTAATACAAAACCAAAAAAGAAAAAATCAGCTATTAGAGAATGGTGGGATTCGGTGTTATTTGCAGTTGTTGCGGCTACACTCATTAGATGGATGTTTTTAGAGGCTTATACAATTCCAACACCTTCGATGGAAAAAAGCTTATTAGTCAATGACTTTCTTTTTGTAAGTAAACTGCACTACGGTTCTCGTACTCCAAAAACAATCTTACAGGTTCCGCTTACGCACCAAAAAATTTGGTTTACTGATCTACCTTCGTATTCAGACCTTATCCAGTTGCCACAATTCCGTTTGCCAGGATTTACTTCTGTAAAAAACAATGATGTAGTGGTTTTCAATTATCCAGGTTGCCCAGAGCGTCCCGACGAATTTGGTGGCTATGATAAATATCCTGTCGATTTACGTACCAACTATATCAAACGTTGCGTAGGTATTGCAGGCGATGTGCTCGAAGTGCGTGATGGACAAGTATTTATCAATGGTAAAATGTCGGATAATCCAGAAAAGATGCAAATGGAATATGCCATTGAAACCAATACACAAGTAAACGAAAAGATTTTCAAGAAATACGAAATCACTGAGTTTGAGCAAGATTTACGTATGACCGATAAGACGATTTATTACGTTACGGCATCGGCAAAAGCAGTGAACGAAATGAAAGGTTTGGATTTTGTAAAGAGTGTCACGCCAATGCTCATGGCTAAAGGTGATACAACTGACCGTAGATACCCAACTTTCCCTCATAATACTCGTTTATTCCCTTTCAATCGTGACAATTATGGTCCGATTACGATTCCGAAGAAAGGTATGACCGTAACTTTAGACGAGAAAAACATTGCTCTATACAAAGGTGTTATTACTACTTTTGATGGAAACGAAAATGCAAAATACGAAAATGGCAGAATCTTGATTGATGGAAAGCCAATCACATCGTATACTTTCAAGCAAAATTATTACTTCATGATGGGAGATAATCGTCATGGTTCTGACGATTCACGTTTCTGGGGATTTGTACCCGAAGACCACATCGTAGGAAAAGCGGTATTTATTTGGATGTCAATCGACAGCGAGGGAAGTTTCTTAAACAAAATCCGTTGGAGCAGATTGTTTTCGATAATTAGATAATAGTTGCTGGGGAATTGGTTATTGATTCGTAATCAATTCCCCAAAAACAAGTTTACTAATAACTAATTGACCAGTAACTAACTTACCATTCAATTTCGGAAACTCCCCTACTTTTCAAATAATTATTCGCTTGACTAAAATGTTTATTTCCAAACCATCCTCCAAAATTAGCCGACATTGGCGATGGATGCTTTGACTTCAGCACAAAATGCTTCGTGGTATCAATAATTTTACCTTTGTCCTGAGCATATTTCCCCCAAAGCATAAATACCACACCTTCTTTTTCATCATTGATACATTTAATTACGGCATCAGTAAATTGCTCCCAACCTTTATTTTGATGAGAGCCCGCACTGGCTGCTTGCACCGTAAGCGTAGAATTTAATAAAAGTACACCTTGCTCGGCCCAACGCTCTAGGTTACCACTTTTTGGGAAAGGTACTCCCAAATCATCGTTAAGCTCCTTAAAGATATTGATAAGTGAGGGTGGAAAAGTAACACCATCATTTACAGAAAAACTTAGTCCATTGGCTTGCCGGGGCCCGTGATAAGGATCTTGGCCAAGAATTACTATTCGAGTTTTATCAAATGAACATTTGTCAAATGCATTAAAAATCAAGCTCCCTGGAGGATAACAAACTGTGGTAGAGTAGGCATTTTTGACAAAATCTATTAATTTCTCGAAATAAGGTTTTTCAAACTCATAACTTAGCCTTACTTTCCAACTTTCTTCAATTTTCACATCCATACAATAAAAAAATAAATGATTTAAATATTTTATGTAATTTTACTACGTTAAAGTTATAAAACTATAGTATTTGTATCCGTTAGGCAACTTTTGTACAATTAAATATGATTAGAATCGATAAAAGTTTAACTTGTTTGGCAATTGCCTTGATTATTTATAAAACTTATACAAAACACTATGACAACAACTGCTGTAACTGCTGGTGTTAAAGTTACCGTAAAAACCGAATATCAGCCTTCATATTCAAACCCGATTCAAGAACACTATGTTTTCACATACCATATCAGAATTGAAAACAACAGTGAAAATACCATACAGTTGATACGTCGTCAGTGGTTTATTTTTGACACAAACGCAACCGTAAGAGAAGTAGAAGGTGAAGGTGTGATTGGAGTTCAACCTGTTTTGGAACCCGGGGAAATTCATGAATACGTATCAGGATGTAATCTAAAAACTACTATCGGAAAGATGGTAGGCACCTATTTAATGGAACGCCTCATTGATGGTAAGCAATTTCATGTAGAAATTCCAGAATTTAACTTAATCGTACCATATCGATTGAATTAATCGTCAAGATACTATTGTTTAAAAGCACGGCATCAACCGTGCTTTTTTTTGTTTAAAATCGTAAAAAAAGTATAGTTTTTCAAAACTATATTCAATTCTAAGTTATTTTTGCGGAAGTGATAAATTTTCAAACCACTCTTATTCATAATTAAAAAAAAATCATGCAATACAGAATAGAAAAAGATACGATGGGCGAGGTACAAGTACCCGCTGATGTATACTGGGGTGCTCAGACTCAACGCTCAATCGAAAACTTTAAGATTGCCCAAGATATTAATAAAATGCCAAAGGAAATCATCAAGGCATTTGCGTATCTAAAGCACGGTGCTGCTTTAGCCAATAATGAATTAGGAGTATTGCCAAAAGAAAAAGCTGATTTAATTGGTACTGTATGTAATGAAATTTTGGCAGGAAAACTCGATGACCAATTTCCATTGGTTGTTTGGCAAACAGGCTCAGGTACGCAGTCGAACATGAACTGTAACGAGGTGATTGCCTACCGTGGACATGTACTACAAGGCGGAGATTTGGGTGACAAACAGAAATTCTTACACCCAAATGATGATGTAAATAAATCACAATCATCGAACGATACTTTCCCAACAGCCATGCACATTGCGGCTTACAAGATGTTGATTGAAGTTACTATTCCGGGTATCGAAAAATTGCGTGATACATTAGCGGCAAAATCGGCTGAATTTATGAACGTCGTAAAAATCGGGCGTACTCACTTCATGGACGCAACGCCGTTGACAGTTGGACAAGAATTTTCGGGCTACGTTTCGCAACTAAATCATGGTCTGAAAGCCATCAAAAATACCTTAGAACACCTTTCTGAATTAGCTCTTGGTGGAACTGCCGTTGGAACGGGTATCAATACTCCAGCTGGGTACTCGGAAGTTGTAGCAAAACACATCGCTAATTTAACAGGTTTGCCATTCATCACAGCCGAAAATAAATTTGAAGCATTGGCGGCTCATGATGCCATCGTTGAGGCTCACGGAGCATTGAAAACTGTTGCTGCAAGTTTGATGAAAATTGCTAACGATGTTCGTATGCTTTCTTCTGGCCCACGTGCAGGTATCGGCGAATTATTTATTCCTGATAACGAGCCGGGTTCTTCAATCATGCCAGGAAAAGTAAACCCAACACAATGCGAAGCTCTCACAATGATTGCGGCACAAGTGATGGGAAATGATGTGGCTATCAACTTTGGTGGTGCAATGGGTCATTTTGAATTGAATGTATTCAAACCAGTAATGATTTATAATTTCTTACACTCAGCACGTTTGATTGGCGAAGGTTGTGTTTCGTTCAATGATAAATGTGCGGTTGGCATTGCTCCACTTGAAGAAAACATTAAAAAACACGTAAACAACTCTTTGATGCTTGTAACTGCCCTCAATACAAAGATTGGCTACTATAAAGCAGCAGAGATTGCACAAACTGCTCATAAAAATGGTTCAACACTCAAAGAAACGGCTATTAGTTTAGGTTATTTAACAGCCGAAGAATTCGACGAGTGGGTAAAACCAGAAGACATGGTTGGCAGCCTAAAATAATTTGCTTTACCGAAAGGACAGCCCTAAAAAGTTGTCCTTTCTTAATTTTTGATAAAAATGGAAACTATCACTTGGCAAGATTTTGAAAAAGTAGAGCTCCGTGCCGGCACCATCATCGAAGTTAATGATTTTCCGAAGGCTCGTAAACCCGCCTACAAGCTTTTGATAGATTTTGGAGATGTCATTGGTGTAAAACGTTCGTCGGCACAAATCACTAAACTCTATACGAAGGAAGAATTGCTTGGCAAACAAGTAATATGTGTGACCAATTTCCCGCCTCGACAAATCGCCGATTTTATGTCGGAGGTTCTTACAACTGGCTTTATTTTGGAAGATGGGGAGGTAGTTTTATCCGAACCGCAACAAAAAGTACCAAATGGAAGTCTTTTAGCATAAAATCATGAACTTTTTCTTGCTAAATTCGTTTATAAATTTATACATTTGTATGTAATTTCAATCAAATCAATGAAAAAGGCTCTATTTCGCATATTTAATGTGTTGATGGCAGTAGTTGTGCTACTCAGTAGCACCGGCTTTGGTTTGGTTGAACATTCTTGTACAGTGAGAGGGAAACAAACCTCTTTACGCAAAAGCGAAACAGCTTGTTGTAACAAAACTGCAAAAAAAGAAAATTTACCACAAAAAACTACAGTAAAAAAAGCAAAATGCTGTACTGAAGAAGAAAAATACGAAAACGTTGATTATTCATCTTCGGCTTCTCAAAGTGTAGCTAAATTCGTACAAAATGGCTTAGATTGGGTAAAAACTACAGTCATTTCGTTTATCAAAGCAATTGTTGAAGATATTTTGAATAATATATCTTCCAAAAATCAAGCTTCTTCTCCCCCATCCTCTACTGGTCGAGCCATTTTGGTTCAGAATCAAACATTCTTAATTTGAGTAAAATATTCTTGGCAAAATAATCAGGCCTCATAACTTGTGGCTGTATTTTTCTATTGACTATTTTACAAAAATGAAACTACTCATCAAAAATATGGTGTGTGACCGTTGTATAAGGGTCGTACGCCAAGACCTTGAAAATATTGGTATAAAGGTAACAAAAACCGCACTTGGCTATGTGGAATTGGCCGAACAAGCTACCATTTCGCAATTTCAAGATATAAAAAATACACTACAAAATTCAGGTTTTGAACTCATTACAGACCAGCGTTTGGCTATAGTTGAGCAAATTAAACTCTTGGTTATCAATGAAGTTTATCAACTCGATACCGATAAAAGTTCTTCTCAAAATTTCTCTGATTTTTTAGTCAAAAAACTTGGTTACGACTATTCATTTATCAGCAGTTTATTTTCATCGATTGAAAAAACAACAATTGAGAAATATATCATTGCTCAAAAAATAGAACGTACAAAAGAATTGCTCTTTAATGGCGACCTAAGCTTATCAGAAATTGCTTGGAAGCTAAATTATAGCAGTGTAGCACACCTTTCCAATCAATTTAAACAGATAATGGGTATTACACCAAGCGAATTTAAAAAGATTGAGAATAAAAAACGTCACTCAATTGACCAGCTTCAAAATGATGTAAATTCTATCTAAAATTTTGTAACATTTAACCAAAAGAGGCACTGTACCTTTGTGAACGAAATTTAAAGTTAAATTAAAACAAAAGAACAATGACACATACATTTGAAGTAACAGGCATGACCTGCGAAGCATGCGAATATAAAATACAGCATCTTTTTTCGGGAATTGAAGGTGTAAAAACAGTTTTGGTTGACCGCAACACCAACAGTGCAACTGTTGAAATGGAAAAGCATATTCCACTAAGTACTTTCATTGAAGTAGTAAAACCCTATTCAAAATATGCGGTTAATGAAAAACCGGCAGTCGAAAAACAAATCTTTTCAGAAGAAGAAACGCCAAAAACTTGGTTTGAAACTTACCGTCCACTTTTATTAATATTCGCTTTCATCACAGGAGTTTCAATCATCAAGGCTTTTCACAACAATATCTTTGAAACAGTTCATTTTAGTTGGATGCACTTTATGAACAATTTCATGGCTGGATTTTTTATTGTTTTTTCATTTTTTAAGTTTCTAAATCTAAAAGCATTTTCTGAAAGCTACGCCATGTATGATTTATTGGCGATGAAAGTACCAATTTATGGTTTGATTTACCCATTCATTGAGTTGGGATTAGGACTGGCATATCTGACATCGTTTCAACCACAATTCACGAATTGGGCAACAATTATAATCATGGGTTTTAGTTCGGTTGGCGTCATTCAGAGTGTTTTAGATAAGAAAAAAATTAGATGTGCTTGTCTGGGAACAGTTTTTAATCTGCCAATGAGTACAGTAACTATTATAGAAGATTTATTGATGGTAGGAATGGCCATTTTAATGTTAGTCATTTAAAAAAGTATGAAGAAAGGCGTATTTCAGCGAAAAATCAGAAAAACTCATCGTTGGTTAGGTGTAATCTTAGGAATTCAATTCTTTTTGTGGACAATCGGCGGACTTTATTTTAGTTGGTCAGATATGGACGAAGTTCATGGCGACCACCAAAAAGCCCACATTCACCCAATGGGAGCCGATATTGACTTTGTAAACCCTAAAGGTATTATTCAACAGATTAAATTGAAAGATTCGGTAAATTTCCTTTTTGATATTCGCTTGATACAAATTCTGAATCGTCCTTTTTATCAAATTACTTATTCAAAAGAACACGATAGAGGTAATAAAATACAACTGGCAAATGCCAAAACCGGTGAGTTACGACCAGCACTTAGCAAAGAAGAAGCGATTGAAATTGCAAAAAAAAGTTTTCTGAATGATGCACCAGTCAAATCTGTCGAGTATCTGACCAACACCAATGGGCATCATGAATACCGAGAGCAGCCACTTCCAGCTTATGCAATCACATTTTCGCACCCAACCAATACAACGGTTTATGTAGCGAGCGAACTCGGTACAGTACAAAAGTTTAGAAATAGTAAATGGAGAATCTTCGATTTTTTATGGATGCTGCACACGATGGATTATCAAAGTCGAGACAATATTTCGAATTGGTTATTGAGAGCTTTTTCAGTGTTTGGAATCATAACGATAATTAGTGGATTTACGCTATTTTTTGTAAGTCAAAAATCAAATTCAAAACAAAATAAAACAACATGAAAAAAATATCAATCTTAAGCATATTTCTATTTTCGACAATTATTTCTTTTGCTCAACACGAAAACCATCAACCAAAAACTGATACCAGCAAGGTAGCAGCAAAGCCCAAAAGTCCGAAAATGGTTACGATGGAAATGATTGGCGACAATCATGTTCACATTGAGTATGGCTCACCAAGTGTGCGAGGACGTAACATTTGGAATGGTTTGGTAGCCTATAACCAAGTATGGTCAACGGGTGCTCATAAAGCAACTTGGGTGGATTTTTCGAAGGATGTTAAAATAAAAGGAACGACAATCCCAAAAGGCAGATATGGTTTCTTTACAATTCCAGACAAAAATGAGTGGACAATCATTTTAAGCAAAACGTGGGATATGCACTTGGCTGATGACTATAAGCAAGAAAATGATATGATTAGGATAAAAGTAAAACCTAAAAAAAGCAAAAATATCACCGAGGCCTTGACCTACGAAGTACTCTCAAAAAATAAGAGTACAGGTACCATCAAGATGAGTTGGGAGTATTTAAGTGTTTCTCTTGATTTTGAAAATTTATAATTTGACAAAAAATCATCAACAAATTAACCAATGAAAAAAATAATAATTTCTATCGCAATCATGGGTTTAATCTTATCGTGTTCAAACGATGAGATGCAACCTATCCTAAATATTAGCTCTCCTTCGGCTTATGTAATCAATGGAGAAAGTACAACTATCTCCGTGATTGACCTGGCAAATTATGAAATTAATACTATAAAATTGAGCAATAAATCAGGCGGTGGGCATTTATCACACAATTCGAGCGATGATATTCAATTTCCTCATCATATTTATCTTTCGCCAGATGGCACAAAACTCAGTATCGGTGTTCCGGGAGTAGATTTAACGGAAGGACACTCGGGTGTTCATGAAACAAAAGGTAAAATCTTGATTGTTGATGCCAAAACTGGGCAAACACTTTCAAAGACAGACTTAGACAAACCAAATCATAACTCTATTTTCTCGCCAGATGGCAAAGAAATATGGACAACTTTGATGCAACATGACGGTAAAACACTGGTTTTTGACGCACAAAACATGACTCTTAAAAATATGATTGCAGTTGGGAATGACCCCGCCGAAGTTACATTCTCGTCAAACGGAAAATATGCTTTTACGGCAAACGGGGGCAGTAACTCGGTATCGGTCATTGACATTCAAACCAAAAAGGTAATAAAAACGATTGCTGTTGGAAATGAACCTGTGGGAGCATGGACAGGCTCAGATGGTAATATGTATGTCGATAATGAAATAGGAAAAAGTGTGAGTATCATTAATGTTGATAAACTTGAAATTGTTGAAACCGTAGATTTAGGTTTTACGCCTGGTTATGTTGCTTATAATCAGTCATTAAACGAAATGTGGGTAAGCAATGCAGGTCAGAGTTTTGTTTACTATTTTACAAGAGAAAATAATAAATGGAAAAAAGCTGGCAGCATACAAACGGGTTTGGATGCTCATGCCATTGCATTCTCGAAAGATGGTAAACTTGCTTATGTTACTAATCAGAAGAACCTCACAGTTTCAATTGTCGATGCAGCTAATCACACCAAAATAAAAGACATTCAGGTTGGTCAAAAACCCAACGGAATTGTCATTAAAAACTAATAAAATGGAGAATCTCATTCAAAAAAATATACATTGGCAATTTATTGTATTACTATTTCTATCGGTAAGTACAAGTTTTGCCCAAAATGTCAGCGGTGTAGTTTTAGATAAAAACAATAATAAAGAAGAGCCAATCATTGGAGCAACTGTAAACTGGCTTGGCACAAAAATAGCCACTACCACCGATGTTGAAGGGAAATTTACGATTGCTCGTGCCAAATCCAAAAAACTGGTAATCAGCTTTGTTGGCTATAAATCTGACACACTCGACATTAGTAACGAAACCGATTTGAGAGTTTATCTGCAATCCGAAAATCAACTCCAAGAAGTGGTAGTTCGTAGTAGTTCAACTTCAATGGATAGGCTATCGCCAATTCATACCGAAATCTTGACATCAAAGGCATTGGCAAAAGCTGCTTGTTGTAACCTTTCTGAGAGTTTCGAGACAAACGCCTCGGTTTCAGTGAGTTATGCAGACGCCGTCACGGGTGCAAAACAGATTCAACTATTAGGTTTGGCAGGAACTTATGTACAAACCAATGTCGAAAATATACCATCAATCAGAGGACTGGCCACAACTTTTGGGCTAAACTATATTCCTGGAACATGGATTCAGTCGATTGATATTGGCAAAGGTGCAGGTTCGGTAGTAAATGGTTATGAGTCAATGACAGGACAAATCAATGTGGAACTTCAAAAACCAGATTTAGCCGAAAAAGTATATCTCAATACCTATGTAAATAGCTTAGGTCGTGGAGAAATCAATCTCAATTTGGCACATATTTTTAAACAAAAACAAGAATCTAAACCCAAATGGTCGGTGGCATTTCTATCACATGGCTCTACGATGCAAACCTCGATTGATAAAAACAACGATAATTTCTATGATTTGCCTAAATATACCCAAGCAAATTTTATTAATCGTTGGAAATATGAATCCGATAAAATGGTTGCTCAATTTGGTGTCAAATACCTTTATGATACTCGTTTGGGTGGGCAAATCAATAAAAATCCATTATCACTTGATAATCTTATTTATAGATTTTCTAATACAACGAATAGAGTCGAGTTTTTCTCAAAAACCGCTAAACTTTATCAGTCAAAACCATATAGAGGCTTAGGTCTAATTGTCAACGGAGTAATACATGATTCAAAATCACAGTTCGGCTTTCGTCCGTATGATGGCAAACAACAAACACTCTACGGCAATCTAATTTATCAAGATATTTTTGGCAACACCAATCACTCATATAAAGCGGGTTTAAGCTTTTTGTATGATAATTACGATGAAAAATTTACTGATTTAATTTATCAGCGTGAAGAAATAGTGAAAGGTGGATTCTTTGAATATACCTACAAGCACCTCGATAAACTAACCGCAGTAGCTGGTACACGGCTTGATTTTCATAATCTTTTTGGTACGATATTCACGCCTCGCTTGCACGTACTATATAACGCAACTGAAAATACAGCCTTGCGTCTTTCGGCAGGAAAAGGTTTCCGAACCGCCAATCCATTTGCCGAATATTTCGGAAATTTGGTAAGTTCAAGAACAGTTCGTTTCTTAGAAACCATCAACCCTGAAGTTTCATGGAATTACGGAGTGAGTTTGACCAAAACTTTCGGAAAATCTAATTTGATTATTGACTTGTTTCATACTCGATTCCAAAATCAATTGATTGGTGATACCGAGCACCCAAATTTCTTGTATTTCTACAATTCACAAGGAAAAAACTATGCCAACTCGGCCCAAATAGAGTTGAATCTTGTACCAGCACCTCGACTCGAATTCAAAATCGCTTATCGCTATTCTGATGTATGGCAAACACTCGGAAAAGCATTTGAGCAGCAGATTACGGTACAAAAAATGTTTATTCCTCGAGATAGAATTTTGTTTAACGTTGGTTATGCACTACCTTTCGATAAATGGAAATTTGATGCCACACTACAATACAACGGCAAACGAAGAATTCCGAATTTATCGACGGAGTATCTACATACAAGCTATGAAACAATGCCAATCCAGTTTGCACCAGCTTTCGTAAATCTGAACGCACAAGTAAGTCGTTCGTTCAGAAGATGGGATGTGTATCTTGGAGGAGAAAACCTAACAAATTTCACTCAAAAATCACCAATTGTAACTCCTGAGAACCCATTTGGTAGCCGTTTTGACGCAGGCAGTGCATGGGGGCCAGTCGTGGGTAAGGTGATATATTTTGGTACACGTTATAAATTAGGCGGAAGAATTTAGATTTTGCTTAAAATCTGTTTTCATTATACAGTTAAACTAAGTAGATTCGTTTTAGAAATAAGAAATCAAATTACAATGCAACTGAAAAAACGAATTTACACATTTAACTATCTGACTATAGGAATTATTTTTTTGAGCCTATTTGTGTCGTCGTGCAAGGAGTCCCAAAAAGTAGATACTGAGCCAAAACCTGTTATAACTGATTATCCAAAAGGATATGTAGTAAACGGTGCAAGCAATAATATTTCAATTATCGACTTGAATGAATTGAGTGTAAAAAATATCATTCAACTGACCGAGTTAGGGCGTTTTCCGCACCACATTAATTTGTCGGCTGATGGCAAAAAAATAGCGGTAGCTTTACCAGAATTTGATTTTTTACTTGGTCATGCTGCTTTACACAACGCAACTAACAAAAAAGGAGGCGTAGCTATCATTGACACACAAAATGGCAATACTTTGTTGAAAATTGCAGTACCAAGTGTCAATTTTAATGCAGCATTTAATGCTGATGGTAGCGAAGTCTGGACAGCAAGTTCGACTCACACTGGCGAAATGTTTGTATATGATGCCAATAATGGTACTTTAAAAAATAGAATTGTACTCGGAACTGACCCGACAGAAGTAGTTTTTTCGAGAGATGGACAATATGTTTTTGTAGCATTGGGTGAGAGCAGTTTTGTTTATGTTTTAAACGCAAAAACAAAATTAATCACCAAAACAATCAAAGTTGATGCTTTCCCGACCAATGTTTGGGCGGGAATTGATGATAAAATTTACGTAGAAAACAAAGTTGCTCAAACCATAAATGTCATTGATGCTAAAACCCTGACGGTCGTTGATTACTTAGATGTTGTTTTTACGCCTGGGCAAATCGCATATAATCAAAGCCTCAATGAACTTTGGGTTTGTCAAGCTGGTGAAAATAAAGTGGCCTATTTTGAAAGAAAAAATAATCGTTGGAGCTTGAAGGGTAGTATCGTTACTGGCAATGATGCTCACGCCGTAACTTTTACAAAAGATATGAAACGAGCATTTGTGGTTAATCAGAAAGGTAATACGGTATCTGTAATTGATGCCAGCACTCACACAAAAACAAAAGATATTTCGGTTGGTGGTCAGCCCAACGGAATTGTATTGAAAGAATAAAATTTAATAAACTATAAATCGTGGCGACGAACCGCAATAATACAATGAAAAAAGCAATTTCAATTTTGACTATTTTACTGACTATCAGCATTTTAACATTCGCGATTGAACCGCCGAAAACGGCTGAAGTAAAAATCAAGACATCAGCAAAATGTGGTATGTGCAAAAAACGTATCGAGCGTGATTTGGGTGTTTCTAAGGGAATTGTTAGTTCTAACTTAAACTTAGAGGATAAAGTTGTAACAATTACTTACAACACAAAAAAGACAAGTCCAGAAAAAATCAAAGGAGTGATTTCGAAAATTGGTTATGATGCAGATGAAATTGTAGCCGACCAAAAATCGCACGATGCTTTACCAAGTTGTTGCCAAAAAACAGCAGCTGCTCACAAAGATTGATAGCAACAAAAAAGGTGTTATTCTCGGAATAACACCTTTTTTATATAATTCAAGCGAAAAATTAATTTTCGTTCAATACTTTCTCAACTAATTCGGCTGCTTCTTTCAAAACAATTGCAGAATAAACTTTCAAACCAGATTCGTTGATGATTGCCGCACCTTCAGCCGCGTTTGTTCCTTGCAAACGAACAATAATTGGCACTGGGATTTCGCCGATGGCTTTGTAAGCCTCAACTACACCAGTCGCAACACGGTCGCAACGCACGATACCACCAAAGATATTAATCAAAATAGCTTTAACGTTCGGGTCTTTCAAGATAATTCTGAAACCAGCTTCCACAGTTTTAGCATTTGCACCACCACCTACGTCAAGGAAGTTAGCAGGCTCACCACCCGAAAGCTTGATGATATCCATAGTTGCCATTGCCAAACCTGCACCATTTACCATACAACCAACGTTTCCGTCTAGTTTCACATAGTTGAGGTCATTATCAGCTGCTTCTACCTCCAATGGATCCTCTTCGGCCTTATCACGCATAGCTGCCAAATCAGGGTGGCGATAAAGAGCATTATCATCAATATTTACTTTAGCATCAACTGCTAAAATTTTATTATCAGATGTTTTCAAAACTGGGTTGATTTCAAACATTGAAGAGTCTGATTCAACATAAGCTTGATACAATGAAGTTACAAACTTCACCATTTCTTTATTAGCAGTTCCCGTTAAGCCCAATTTATCGGCAATTTTACGAGCTTGGAAAGCCTGTAAACCAACACGTGGGTCAATCCACTCTTTGAAGATTTTCTCTGGTGTATGTTCAGCTACTTCTTCGATATCCATACCACCTTCAGTCGAAGCCATGATTACATTGCAACCTTTTGCTCTGTCGAGCAAGATACCCATGTAATATTCTTTGGGCTCGCTTTCTCCTGGATAGTAAGCATCTTCTGCAACCAAAACTTTGTTTACAACTTTTCCTTCAGCACCAGTTTGGATAGTTACTAATACATTTCCAAGCAAATTTGTTGAGATACGTTGTACATCATCAGCAGATTTTGCTAATTGTACACCTCTTTGCTCAGAGCCTACGATACTACCTTTCCCACGTCCACCAGCGTGAATTTGTGATTTCACAACGGCAAACTTAGAGTTAGTCATTTCGGCAATTTGCTGATAGGCAGCTACTGCTTGCTCAGGTGTTTCGGCTACGATTCCTCGCTGGATACGTACGCCATATCGGCTTAGTATTTCTTTACCTTGATACTCGTGAACGTTCATGTAAAGTAGGATTTTTTTAAGTTTTAAATTTTTTGCTAAATTAGTCAACAAAAATGAAATAACAATTACGAAATTTCAGTTAATTGCTAAATTGCTATAAAATTACGAATTAGGCTTACATTTAGGCAAATAATGCCTATTTTTAGTCATTATTTTACCATTAAAAATTTATAACAAATTTAATAACAGCGATTTGGGTGAATCGCAGCTCAAGAAAATGCTTACAGCAAAAAATATAAAGAAAAACTACGGAAACTTACAGGTGTTGAAAGGTATCGACTTAGAAATAAAGCAAGGCGAAGTAATTTCGATAGTTGGAGCGTCGGGAGCAGGAAAAACCACACTTCTACAAATTTTAGGAACACTCGATAAAGCTGATTCTGGCGAGGTATTGCTCAATGGCGTAGATTATGGTTTACTGAAAGATAAAGAACTGGCTAAGTTTAGAAATGAAAAAATTAGCTTTATTTTCCAGTTTCATAACCTCATGCCCGAATTTACGGCCATAGAAAATGTTTGTTTACCCGCTTGGATTGGCGGAAAGGACACTTCTGAAACTACAAAAAGAGCAGAAGAATTGCTCCAACTACTGGGTTTAAAAGAAAGAGCCAAACATTTTCCATCCGAACTTTCGGGTGGCGAACAACAGCGTGTAGCGGTGGCAAGAGCCTTAATCAACTCTCCATCTGTGGTTTTTGCTGATGAACCAAGCGGAAATCTCGACTCAAAAAATGCCGAAGAATTGCATCAATTGTTTTTTGAGTTGAGGAAACAATTCAATCAGACATTTGTTATTATTACTCATAACGAACATTTGGCAAATATGGCCGATCGAAAATTGGTTATGCAAGATGGCGTAATAATTAGTGACTTGTAACTGGTTACCGGAAATTGGTATAAATTCCTGATTTCCTGTAACAAATAACCAATATCTAAACTAAAAATGTCTGACTCAATAAAAACTAAAAAACAAACACTCTATCTTATTTTATGTGGGATTTTCTTAACTAATGCCGTTGTGGCAGAAGTGATTGGAGCTAAGATTTTTTCGGTTGAGGCCACACTCGGCATTGCACCTCTGCAAATTCCATTGTTTGGGCAGAAATTCAACTTTAATATGTCGGCGGGGGTACTAAATTGGCCTTTCGTTTTTATTACTTCCGATATTATTAATGAATACTTTGGCAAAAGTGGCGTAAAGAAAATTTCTTATCTGACTGCTATTCTGATTGCTTATGCTTTTATTATTATTTATATCTCGACAATAGTCTCACCAGCAGATTTTTGGGTGAATCATAATAATAAAGATAATGCAGGAAACTTCCTAAATATTGATGATGCTTACGGAATTATTTTCCGCCAAGGGCTTGGAATTATTTTAGGATCAATTACGGCTTTTTTGGTTGGGCAAATTTTAGATGCTACCGTATTCCATTGGCTAAGAAAATATACCAACAATAAAATGATTTGGCTGAGAGCCACAGGCTCGACATTAGTCTCTCAACTGATTGATAGTTTTGTGGTGATTTTTATAGCCTTTTATGTATTCGGAAACTGGACAATTACGGAAGTGGTGACGACTGGAACAAATAATTATATATACAAATTTGTTGTTGCTATTTTGCTCACTCCACTGATTTATTTAGCACATAGCATTATCGATAAATACTTAGGCAAAGAACACGCTCATCAGATTATTGATGAGGCTACCTTCACTCCGATGTAAATCCCCTCCCAGCCCTCCCCAATAGGGAGGGTATATTTTTAATCTTTTATAGGAATCTCAATCTTACTGACTTGGCAGTTGCCTGCACAGCCAGCACAACTCGATGCTTTTCCTGCAAATTGTTTACGTACAATATTTACTAAATAAACTACTGCACCAACAAAAATGAGTCCGATTATTATGTTTTCTATCATTTTAGTGCCTGAACAATGTGTTGATAATGATGCTCCGAGTGCCACGCATACAAGGCTATAACTTCCTGCATATCAAACGATTTTTGATAGCCACCGTGATAATATGTTTTCTTTAATCCTTTTTTATCAAGACTTTTAAAAAGTACCACCATACGTTTGTGCAAACCCTCGATAATTTGTAAAGAAGGCTTAATCGGTAACGAATGGTCAGGTAATAAAGCCCAAGCGGCTTCGTCATAACCTTTGATTGGCGGATTTTCTTCGGTTAAAGCAAAACGCACACGAGTAAACATATTTATGTGGCTATCGGCAATATGATGCACTACCTGACGCACCGTCCAACCCTCTGGGCGGTAAGGTGTATCTAATTGAGCATCAGATAGTTTTGCTGCTAAGGCCTTCAATCGCTGAGGTAATTTCTCTAAAACTTTTATGTGTGTACGAGTATCGGATTTAGAATATTTCTTTCCATATTCAAAATCTCCGATTGGGTATTTTAGCGATTCGACGCTCGGCTTTTCAAAATTCATTATCAAGGAAAATTTTTATATATCTCTTTACGTGCTAAGAAACGGCTAAGAATAACAGTATCATTTTCATAATAAAAACCAATTCGATAATCTTTGATACCTTTTGTTCGAATTCGATAGACATTTTTAAAGCCTACCATTTTCTTTATACCTACGATTTCGTTTACATTATTGGCTCTTTTGATATCTTCAATAATTTATAATATTGCGGGCTTCAAAACATTTGGCACCTTTTTTACGTCACGTTCAAAACTCGCTTTATATTCATATTTCATTGACGCAACCAGTTTTCAAAGTCTAATTTTTCTTCGTTATTCAAAATTGGACTTTCTTTTTCTTCTTCCATTAACTTAAACATAGCCAAGTCTTCTTTTTGCTCATTCGTGTAAGTTTTTGCTGGAATATTTACCAATTTCAAAAAACTCGAAATGGCCTTCAATTGGTCTTTATTCTCTGGTGTGATTACAAAAGTAGTCATTTTATAAATCAGAAATGTTTTTTATGTAATAGCTATACAGTCCAATAACGTTGAATTTCGGCCAGTAGTTCCGCATGAACTGCCGAACCTACTACCACATCTCCGCCAAAAAGATGGTTGTCTCCACCCGAAAAATCTGAGGCAAAACCGCCAGCTTCAGTTACAAGAAGTATTCCAGCGGCCATATCCCACGAGTTGAGATTATATTCATAGAAACCATCAAAATATCCGCAAGCTGTGTAGGCTAAATCAATGGCAGCAGACCCCATTCGGCGTAAACCGTGTGTTTTTTGCATCAACGATTCTAAAATCTTGAGGTATTTATCTTGATTCTCGAATTTATAGTAAGGAAAACCCGTTGCCAATAAACTTTCTCCTAAATGCTTGATTGGGGAAACTTTAATTGGTTGGTCGTTCCTAAAAGCTCCACCACCTTTCATGGCATAAAAGACTTCGTTTGAACAAACAACATACACAACTCCAACTAACACATCTTTTCCACGAGCGAGAGCTAAACTCACTGAATAATTGGGCAAACCATGAATAAAATTGGCCGTACCATCAAGTGGGTCAATAATCCAATTTAAACCTTCAAGGTCAGATGAGTCGGCTGTGCCTTCTTCCGTTATGAAACCCGCTTCGGGCAAAATCTCCCGCAAACGACTCACGATTATTTTTTCAGTTTCTTTATCAACATACGAAACTACGTTGTTCACATCTTTATACTCAACCGAATTTCGGTTAAATTTAGCTGATTCTTGAGCAATAAATGCTCCTGCTTCTTTGGCTACTTCTACTGTTTGGTGGCAAATTTCTTGTAAATTCATATTT
>NZ_JBMLRC010000037.1:0-36844 GCF_049241225.1 Emticicia sp. | reverse complement strand
ATATTTACATACTGAGCATATAATTCGGGTTTTGTACCACCTTCGGCTGGGTTTGCAGTAGAAAGTGTTAGTTTCACATTTTTCCAGTCGATGCCTGTACTTTGATAAACATTTGCTCGATACGCCAAATCAATATTACTTTTTACGTCTTTGGCACGAATATCATACACGGGCGACCAACCCGCATTATTAGCAATGTAAGTAAGATTTAATTCAACTGCTGATGACGCTTTTGCCTGCAAAGTCAGTTCAATTTCACCCGCAGGTTGATTCACGTTTGTGCCTTGAGAAGTAAGTTGTTGTTGAAAACGATTGACTTTATCTTGCAAATCTTTTGATTGACGAACCAACTGCATTTGTCGTGTGCCAATTTCTGTTAATTTAGTTCTGAAGAAATCTAACATTTCTTTCAAGTCTTCTGGTGTCACTCCATCTTTCTCATTTTTGATATTTGAGTTAGCCATAAGCATATTTCGCTCGTTTTCGGCCACTTTTACCAAAACCTCAACAACTTCTAACTCACTTTTTGCCATTTTCAGCGAGTCTTCAAGCACACTGCGTTTTTTATTTCCCAAATAGTTTTGTTTAAACTTCACTCCCATAATCACCAAATCGCCTTTACCGCCAATCTGAATACTGTTTGGGTCGGCAGTGGTGGCTACATTTCCAATAACCATCTTGGTTGTGCCAGCTTGCACTGTTGTTTTTACACGTGCATCAATTTGAGCTCGATTCAAGAAAACAGTAATATGCTGGTTTTCGGCATCAACTTTTACTTGTCCTTGCGAGAAAATTGGAAAATGAAACCCAAAAAGTAACGCTCCGAGTCCCAAAGTTGAGTGAAGAATAGAATTTTTGGTAAAAAATAAGGTTAGTAATGATTTCAAATAGATTTTCATAATGAGAGTATGTTTGTTTTTGTAAAAACGTCAACGTAAGGGTTTATTGTGTGAATAGTTTGTTAATCTCTTCAACTGAAAGGCAATTTTAAGAAAAATTCTTTGCTTTAGCTGTAAAACCTTCATTATTTTGCTTGAAAATAATTATTGAGTAACCTTTGATTTGTTGGAATCACTCAAATTTCATGTTACTATTCTTTCGGCGAACTGGAAGTTCGCACCACATTATATGATTAAAGAAAAAAATCTTCGACGTTTTACAGAAAATATCTTTTTGAGTATTGGTTGCCCTAAAAAAGATGCAAAATTGGCAGCTGATGTGCTAATTTCAGCCGATTTACGTGGCGTTGATTCACACGGAACTGCTCGATTGATTGGATATGTCCGACTATTCGACCACGGGCGTTTGAATCCAAATCCCGAATTAAAAATTGTTCATGAAACACCATCAACGGCCGTTATTGATGGAGATAAAGGCTTAGGACTTGTAGTTGCCCCTTATGCCATGAAAGTGGCCATCAAGAAAGCAAAACGCTACGGTTCGGGCTGGATTTCAGTGCAAAATTCCAATCACTTTGGCATTGCGGGATATCATTCGATGTTGGCTTTGCCACACGATATGATTGGCTGGGCAATGACCAATGCCGCACCTTTGGTAGTTCCGACTTTTGCGGTAGAAAAAATGCTTGGTACAAACCCGATTGCGGTTTCTGTTCCTGCCGGAAATCAACCACCTTTTGTGGCTGATTTTGCCTCAACGGCGGTTGCTTACGGGAAAATGGAGATTTTGCAACGCAAAGGATTATCTGCTCCTATCGGTTGGGTACAAGATGCCAATGGAAACCCGACTGATGATGCAAACGCCGTAAAAAATGGAGGTGGCTTGCTTCCTCTCGGTGGCGACCGTGAGCATGGTAGCCATAAAGGATATGGATTAGGAGCAATTGTAGATATTTTTTCGGGTGTATTATCAGGAGCAAATTTTGGCCCTTGGGTTCCACCATTTGCAACTGCTGGATTTCATGGAGTAGCGGCCGAGCAAGTTGGCAAAGGAACTGGGCATTTTTTAGGTGCGATGCGAATTGATGGATTCAGGCCAAAAGAAGAATTCAAAGCCAGTATGGATACTTGGATTGAGCGTTTCAGAAATGCCAAACACATTGAAAATCAACCAGTTTTGATTCCAGGTGACCCCGAGCGTGAACTCGAAAAAGAACGCCGAGCAAATGGTATTCCGCTAAATGATAAAGTAATTGAAGATTTACAAGGGCTTGGTGAAAGATTTGGGGTGAAGTTTTAGTTAAATTCCACGGTCAATAGTCAACAGTCCATAGAAAAATAAGGTTTTATAATTGTTAATGAACTATTGACAACCAATACTATGATAGAGTTATGAGCAAAAAATCAGTATATTTTATTGACTCATAACTTTATCTTTTTTATCTCACCATTTCTCATAACCATCAACAGGCTTAAACTTTGACTGTGGCTCGTAATAATTCCACAATAAGGCCCCTACTTTTCTCAATAATTCAAAACCCTCATTGCTGCGAGTCCATGATTCGTCTTTTTGTTTTTTTGTGATAACACAATAAACATACTCGCCGTGTGGTGCGTGTACATACACTACTTCCGAACGGGAACGATTTACTGCACCATTTTTTGTACCAACTTTTACATTTTCGGGTAATTGTGAAAGTCCTTCGCCATCCCAAAACTGGCGACCAAGATTTCGATACATTCTGTCGGAGGCATCAGCTGTAAAAACTTTTCTCTGGCGAAGCATAGTTATCAGATTAGCCATTTCTCTTGGAGTTGTTTGTCCCCAACCAAATTCAGTTCGATTGGCTTCACGGCCTGGTGTTCGAGAATTTACACGAGTATTTTTCAGCCCCAGCGAATCCATAATTGCATTTATTCGTATTCCTCCCCCTGCCAAGGCTTGCAGCCAAAGGCTTCCTGTATTGTCGCTTACTGTACACATCAACATCATGACTTCATTGAGTGGCAATTTGGCACCATCTTTCAGCGAACCAACAATTCCATCGTCATAATCGAGGGAATCTTTATAGACTATCTCTTGGTCATATTTTAGTTGTCCTTTCAAGATTTTATCGAAAGTCCCAACCATAATCGGCACTTTGACCATACTTGCAGTTGGAAAAATTGTATCGGCATTGATTGCTGCAAACTTATTGGTTTTCAAGTTTTTTACATACACGCCCACAACCCCATTGAAGCCACTAAGAGTTTCTTGCAGTTTTTTTTGTAAAACTTTGTCCTCTTTTTCGATTTGAGCAAATATTGATTGATTGATAGTTAATAAAAACAAAAAGTAGATAATCTTTTTCATTGATTATGAGGTTAATGATGAAGTTTTGGGTAGTCTAAGGTCAGTGGTCGAAAAGTCAACAGTAAAGTAAACTATTTAACTGTAAAAGAATTTATCGATTCTACGACCTAACAAAAATAAAATTTAATCTTACAAAAGCAAAAAGCCATGCGATTATGCATGGCTTTTCAGTAAAAAATCTATTGTTGAAGTATAATTTCTCTAAAATTATCTCGGACGACCACCACCTGTGGTTGGTTGAGGAGTTGCTGCTCCACCATCTCCTTCGCCAGCTTTGGCGTCGTCGTTGCTGACTTTCTTCTTGCTACGGAACATATTTCCTCCATTGAAATCCATTTTTCCAAACATATAATTGATAGAGAAGCGGAATCCACGGTTGTAAATATTACGAACATTTGTAGTTTTGAAAGTAGGGTCACTTGACTCGCTCGAAATTTTAAGAGCTTTCGTAAACGGATTGTCAAGACCAATATTGAAACTTCCTTTTTTATTCTTGAAATCCTTCTTTACTCCCAAGTTATAATAACGGAATGCTCCTTGGTAGCCTTGTAACTGAATCTGACGACTTCCCATGAAACCAAATGCCTGAGCTCCCCAACCTTTAGTGAATGTGTAAGAAGCATTGAAGTTTACGTTGGCATTCCAGCCTTGGTTTGAAATCTCCACTACCGTATTCTTATAAGTGTTTGTTGTAGCATCTAAAATCGGAATCAAGATAGTTCCATTCAATAAATTGTTTGTGATGTTCGTACCACCTCCTAAACGAAGGTTTTTAGTTGGTTGTAAATTCACAAAAATACTACCACCATAAAAATTAGTTTTGCCAATGTTATCAAACGTTGAAGTTACAATTCCTTGTTCATCCACCGACCTTACACTTGTGATATTATTATCAGTGAATCTTCTAAATACCGAAACGTTGATTGAATTAGCTTTAAAATATGTGCTATAGTTTAATTCAAAACTATGGCTCAATTCGGGCTTCAATAATGGATTACCAAACGAAATATTCAGTGGGTCGGCATAGTTTACAAAAGGATTCAAGAATTCAAGTGACGGGCGTTGGATACGCTGAGTATAACTTGCTCTAACCTTATGATTTTTAGGAAAATCTTTCGAAACTGATAAGCTCGGAATCACGTTTTCGTAGGCTGGAATCGTAATCTTGCTATCAGAAGTCTGGAATTTAGCAGTAATTTGAGTGTTTTCGTAGCGAACCCCAGCTTTAATTCCCCATTTCTTTGGCAACGCAATTGTGAAAGTAGAGTAAGCAGCAGCCACATCTTGGTCGTAACTAAAATTGTTTGTTCTATTTGCTTGAATCACATACGCACTTGATGCTGCATTCCAGTTAAAAAAGTCGAACTCACTTGTCACATCACGAATGATGTATTTTGCTCCGATTTCAAAGATATTTTTCTTAAATGGATATGTATAATCCATTTGAAAAGTCGTTTCGCCATTGATACCATCATTATTACTTTTATTAAATGGGATATCATTGCGTGAATTTATAAATTCAGTTACTCTTACATTTCGGCCATGTTGAGCTAAAAAAGCCAATTCGTGACCTTGTTCTTTAAATGTTTTTGTGTAGTTAAAGTCAACGTCAATACTTTGGTTATTTCGAATATTTTTCGAGTCTTGAGCAAATTGCTGCAAAACTGTTCCCGAAACTAAATTCAATAAACTTGTTTGAAGTCCAGTTGTATTAAAACCACCTCTACCGTATCTTGCACTTAAACTCATTGAGTTTTTGGCATTTAAATCATAGTCAAGGGTTAGTTGCGAGTTAGCAAACAAACGTCTTACATCGTTTTCATCTTTCTGATTAAAAACCGTTTCAACTCCTCTTACCGACGAAACACGATTGGTAGAGCCATCGCTTGGCGTATTATATGAGCTATTTCCACCAAAATTCAAGGCCATACCTACTTTCTTCTTACGTAAGTTTACGTTTCCGAAAGCATTTGCTCCACGCCAGCCAGCACCAGTATTCACAAATCCAGTTAGGCCTTGTAGGTTATTCTTCTTTGTAATGATATTAATGATACCAGCCGTTCCTTCTGCATCATATTTAGCTGATGGTGAAGTAATTACCTCAACTTGCTTAATCATTTCAGCTGGAATTTGCTTAATAGCGTCAGCCACGTTTGTAGCTAAAATGCTTGAAGGTTTATTGTTTATCAACACTTTGATATTACCACTTCCACGCATCTGCACGTTTCCGTCCATATCCACCGTTAGCATCGGAACTTTACGCAAAACATCTTCGGCAGTTCCACCTTTGCTTGTAATATCTTTATCAGCATTATACACCAAACGGTCAACTTTATCTTCAATCAAAGATGCTTGTCCGGTCACAGTTACTTCGGCCAAAACTTTGGTATCAGTCGCCATCAACATGTTTCCGACATTGACTTCTTCTTTGTTGGCTTTGATTTCAACTTTGGCCAAAACTGCATTTTTGTAACCAATAAACGAACCAACCACTTTGTATGTACCTTTCGCCAAGTTTTTCACCGTAAAAGCACCGTTCATATCGGTCATTGCCCCATCGACAACTTTGTTGTTTTTGTCATATACTGCTACTGAAGCAAACTCAACAGCTTTATTGGTTGTTGAGTCTATCAATTTTCCAGAAATCTTTGCCGAACCTCTTGGAATTTCTTCTTGTGGAATTTGTTGCTGTTGCATAGGGTTCATTCCAGGGAATCCGCCACCGCCCATTCGCATACCGCCGCCGCCACCCCCGCCGGGAAATTGAGCGAACGTAACACAAACACTTCCTACAATTAATAATAAAAGTAAATTCAGTTTTTTCATTAGTTGATTTTTAAAAATAGTATTTATACAGCACGATTCAAGACTCTTAAAATCTTGAATAAGTACAAAATTACGGCTTATTTACCCTTAGAAAACTAAATTTAGTACCAAATGATTTAGATATTTTACAATCGGTTGAAAAGAGTAGACGAATGGCTTGTAATAATAGACATGAAAAAGCCAAAATTGTGATGAATGGTTGGGGGAACTAGAAAAAAAAAGGAAAAACCGGCTAGATAATTAGCTTATAAATGATGAGTTACTTTTCAATATGATATTTTCTGCGTGTTGGGTTAATCAAAAACTTTTTGTGTGAAGTAAAACTTTCAGGGTGCATTTGAGCAAACAGATATCTCCATTCATCAAATCTTTGTGGTTCAGATTTTCTGAATTTATCGGCATCGATCTTTTTGGTTATCAAATATTCTTCAAAAGTCATTCTTTTTCGAGAGCAAGAAAGTTTATTTGCAAAACTATCTACTATTTCTCAATTTTATAAAAAATATTCTACTTTTTTCAAATTTGCCTTCATAACCCTATGTTCAAATATCTCTCAATCATTTTTATTAGTCTATGCTTTAGCTGCCAAAATAAAGCTGTCATTTTTGAAGATAAAAAACTAAAGGGAGTTTGTTTTGTGGCTCCTCCTCGTGAAATTGAAGCAACTGAATTTGAGAATGTAAAAAACATTCACGCCGAATGGGTTGCTCTTACGCCTTACGGTTTCACTCGCGACGGAAGTCCAGAATTTAAATACAATAAATTGTCGGATGGATATTGGTGGGGCGAATCGCCGAAAGGTGTGAGCGAATGTGTGCGAATGGCTCATGAAAAAGGCTTGAAAGTGATGCTCAAACCGCATGCTTGGATTCAGGGCAATTCGGGAAGCACTTTCACGGGCGATTTAGACTTCAAAACCGAAGCCGAATGGCAAACTTTCGAGAAAAGTTTCGGAGAATATTTGCTCGACTTTGCCAAAGTTGCCGATTCTACCAAAGTTGAAATTTATTGTATTGCTACCGAATTTGAGAATTTCGTAGAAAAACGACCTGCATTTTGGCATAAAATCATCAAAGATATAAGGGGCGTTTATAAAGGAAAATTAACCTACGCCGAAAACTGGGACTGCTATGATAAAGTGCCTTTTTGGGCAGAACTCGATTTTGTGGGTGTCGATGGATATTTCCCATTGGCCGATGCAAAATCTCCTGATTTGAATACTATTAAAAAAGGTTGGGAGAAACACCGCAATGACCTCGAAAAATTCAGCAGAAAAATCCAAAAACCAATTCTATTTACAGAAATCGGCTATCAAAGCACTGATTTTACTACCCAAAAGCCTTGGGAATCTTACTCGAAACATCCCGATAATGATGCACTTCAAGCCGATGCTTATAAGGCTTTTTTTGAAGAAGTTTGGAAAGAAAGCTGGTTGGCAGGTTGTTTTATCTGGAAATGGTTTCCTGACTTAAAAAGAGAAAATGAAGAAGGAAGAAAACATAAATTCAGAGACAAATACACCCCACAAGGCAAAATTGGCGAGGTAGTTTTGAAAGAATATTTTAAGAATAATTAAAACCTAACCTATATTATACCTATGAAAAATATTGTTTTCATTTCAATTTTAGCTCTTTCACTTGCCTGTCAATCAAAAAAAGGAACAACACAAAAAGAAGTATCATCAGACACAAAAGCGACAGCCATCACTCAGAATGTCGATAATACAGAGGAATTGGTAACATTTGGTTTTAGTAACGAAAATGGTGAAAAAATATTAGCTTTTGAGGATGGAATATCACCAAAAGAACTAACTCAAACAATTGATAACAACGAAGAAATAACGCCAATCAAATTCCTAAAAACACAATTAGGAAATGAAAAAGGTATCAATTTAGTTGCTCAGAATATTGATAATTGTAAAGGTCAGTTGTTTAGTATGCTAAATGGAGATAAAGTTAATCCCAATGAAACAGTTGTTCTCTTCAACTATAATTTTGCAGTAAATCACAAACCTGTACTACTAAAAAAAATAGAAACACCTCTTTTGGTTGATGAAAAAATCAAATTACTCATTGCAAAAGACAAAAACCGTAAAGTGAAGCAGGCATGGGAAATTGCCCATTTAGCTGAGCGACAAAAAGCATTTTTAGTCATTTTTGAACCTAAAAAAGACAGTGTATTGGCAAGTTTAGTCATCAGTGGTACATCATACATATACAGAGATTATCCAGCCAAATTTGATGAAGGCTCAACTTGGCGAGTAGATGATGGCGGACAATTTCCGAATGATGCCATTAAAATTATTGGGGCATTTATGAATAGCAAAAATGAACTCGAAATCATCATCGACTGGGCCGGTGCCGAGGGTGCAAATATAGAATATGCAAAAGCCAATAAAAATAAATTTGAAACCATAAAAGAAGCTTCAAGATATTGGGGAGCAATGTAGAAACATGAAGAAAATAATAGGATTTATTAGTTGTTTTATCAGTCTAAGCAGTTTTTCACAACAAATAGCCACAAAAAACATTGAACCTTCAATTCTACGAAAAATAGTTTCGGATGATGCCATAGTAGATAAAGCACTACAATTTGAAGATAAAAATGGTAAAAATTATTTAGTTGCCACAACCCTACAAAATAGGTCAGATGAATGGGTAACAAAAGCGATTTTAGTGCAGCACTATGTCGAAAAAAGCAATAAAGAACTTGTTTTGCTCCGCCAAATAACGGATAAGGAGGAACACTGCGAATTTGACAACGACCTCCAATTGCTGACAGAATCGCTCCGAATTACTGATTTAGATAAAAATAAGTATGCCGAAATTACATTTCTCTATAAATTAGGTTGCCGCAGCGATGTTAGTCCGATTGGATTAAAATTAATGGTTATCGAAAATGGCAACAAAGCCGCAATCAGAGGCAACACAATTCCACGAGGATTTGATTACCCAAAAGAAAAAGTAGCTGATGGCTCTTTTAAAAAGCTTCCCAAACTCATTCAAGACCAAGCCAACAAACTTTGGGATAAGTTTGCTCCTGAGTTTTAATTCTAGCAAGTATAAAACGTTGGCAAGGTTTTGAACCTTGCCAACGTTATTTTGACATTTTTTGCTTAATTTTGCACTCGTTTTAAAAAATTAAGATTCAAAAATGTCATTTACCGAAGAGTTACACAAACGCCGAACATTCGCCATCATTGCCCACCCCGATGCAGGTAAAACCACACTTACCGAAAAACTACTCCTTTTTGGTGGTGCAATTCAGACTGCGGGAGCGGTAAAATCAAATAAAATCAAGAAGTCAACTACTTCTGACTTTATGGAAATCGAAAAGCAACGTGGTATCTCGGTGGCTACATCGGTAATGACTTTTGAATACCGAGCCTTGAAAATCAATATCCTCGATACTCCTGGTCACAAAGATTTTGCAGAAGACACTTACCGCACGCTCACCGCTGTCGATAGCGTAATTTTGGTGATTGACTGTGTAAAAGGCGTAGAAGAGCAAACCGAAAGATTGATGGAAGTTTGCCGAATGCGTAAAACTCCTGTGATTATCTTCGTAAATAAAATGGACCGTGAAGGGCAGAATCCATTTGATTTATTGGATGAATTAGAGCAGAAACTAAGTTTACGAGTACGTCCGATTACATGGCCTGTCAATGGAGGTTCAAACTTCAAAGGGGTTTATCACTTGCTCGAAAAGAAAATGAATCACTTTGCGGTCAATAAAACTCGTTTGGAAGATGATATTGATGTAATTGAGTTAGAATCAGAGGTTTTAGACCAAAAAGTTGGAGCAAAAGATGCCGCACAATTACGTGAAGACGTGGAGTTGATTGATGGAATCTATGATACTTTTGATAAAGAAGCCTACTTAAAGGGTGATTTAGCACCAGTATTTTTCGGAAGTGCCGTAAGTAATTTTGGTGTGATGGAATTGCTCAATACTTTCTGTGATGTTTCGCCACTACCTGTGCATCGCATGACCGACAAACGCATGGTTGAGCCTGACGAAAATAAATTTAGTGGTTTTGTCTTCAAAATTCACGCAAATATTGACCCACGTCACCGCGACAGAATTGCATTCTTACGTATTTGTAGCGGAGAGTTCAATCGTGGAAAATTCTACAAACACGTACGTCTGAACAAAGAAATGCGTTTTGCCAGTCCATTTGCTTTTTTGGCTGATAGAAAAGACGTTGTGGAAGATGCTTACCCAGGCGATGTAATCGGTTTGTATGACACTGGTACTTTCAAAATCGGTGATACACTAACCGAGGGCGAAGAATTTCAGTTTACTGGTATTCCGAGTTTCTCTCCTGAGATTTTCAAAGAGGTAATTAACAAAGACCCAATGAAATCGAAGCAGTTGGAGAAAGGTGTGCAGCAATTAACCGATGAAGGGGTTGCTCAGTTGTTTACGATTCAACCGGGAAATAGAAAAATTATCGGAACCGTTGGTGAACTTCAATTTGAGGTAATTCAGCACCGTTTATTGAATGAATATTCGGCAAGTTGCGTTTTTGAAGCCCGTCCGTATTCAAAAGCATGTTGGATAACTTGTGAAGATAAAACCAAATTAGCTGAGTTTATTCGCCTAAAAAGCAATTTCATTGCATATGACAAAGATGAAAACCCTGTATTTTTGGCCGAAACCGACTGGATTCTACGAATGAATATTCAGAATAACCCTGATATTCAATTCCATACTACCTCGGAGTTTAAGACTGCACTTCAATATTAAAGATAATGAAAAAGGTATGCCAAACGCATACCTTTTTCACTAAATACAAACGTATGATATTTAAAATTATCTTTGGATAGTCTTAATTAAAGTTCCCTGCTTTACTATGTCATTATCGTTCAACTGATTTATAATTCCTAACTCTTTCAAACGTGCATCGGGCATTCCGAATCCTTTCATAATTTCTTTGAAAGTCGCATTACGAGGAACTGTTTTAATGACTAATCTTTCGGGTTTACGATTAAGTTTTTCATTATCGGTTAAAGGCTTGAAACCTGCCGCTACCGCTTGGAAAACAATGGCAGCATTATTAAACTCTGATGAACTTGCCACACCATAAAGATTCAAAACAAGACCATTATGCTCAAAAAACCATGACACTAATTGAATCGTTGGCTGCTGTTGTCCTGGTTGTTGGGGTTGTTGCTGCTGCTGTTGTTGAGGAACTGTTGCCACAAATACCAGTGCAGGAATACCATTAATCGTAGTTTTCTTATTTTGCAATACTTGCAAATTATACTGTTTAATTTTTGCTTGGGCAGCTTCTTCGAGTGTTTTTCCATTTCCAAGTGTGAGTGCCATCATTGATTTTCCATCCTTGGGAGCCATCTGAAAAGAAGCGGGTGAATTTTGAGTTTGCCAAGCAAGTGGAACAGGAAATTGAAATTTCAAATCAGGATGATAAAAAGTTTGGTTTTCTATAAAGCCCTGCTTTGGGTCATCGCCATAGATAATACCATCAATCATTTTCAAATAGCTTTCTCGGTCGGTAGCATAAGTTCCTGGATTTTTTGCTTGATATTCAGCAGCCAATTTACCTACATTAATAAAACGATCGCCCGGGTCAGGGTGAGTTGATTGGAAAGTTGGAATATTGTGCCCTGCATCATCAGATATTCGCTTTAAGGTATTGAAAAATGAAGCCATCTCTTTGGCATTATATCCAATTTTACTCGAATAACTCACACCCAATTCATCAGACTCTGTTTCATGTTCACGACTATAACTGAGCATCATCGCTTGTACGGCCTGTGAGGCTTGCTCACCCATTTGACGTACCTGCTCTGAAAGCACCATTCCCGCCAATAGGCCAACTTGTCCTAAAATTTGGGAAGTCTGTTGCCTCGCTGAATGTCGTGCAGTTATATGACCAATTTCATGGCCAAGCACACCGGCAAATTCAGCAGTATTATTAAAATGTGCCAAAATTCCTCTTGTGAAATAGACATAGCCTCCTGGAACTGCAAAAGCATTAACTACTGGAGAATCAACAATATGAAATTGATAAGGCAGATTTGGTCGATGAGAAATTGCGGCCATCGCTCTTCCTTTTTGGGTAATAAAGGTATCAAGTTTAGCATCTTTATACAATCCCATTGAAGACACTACTTCGGGATGCGATTGCAAGCCAATAGCTATTTCTTGCTCTTCACTCATCAAAGAAAGTTGCTTTTTCCCTGTAACTGGATTTCGTACACAACTTTGAGAACTAATTGCCAACAAAAGCAAAAACAAAAAATTACGTTTGATAGAAGACATAGTTTTAAGGATTATTTTAATTAAGGATTATGCAAAATAAGTATGCCATAGCTCCCTAATCCAATTGGAATTTTGCTGTATTTAAATCTTGATATTTTATTATAGAAGTTCAGAGTTTTTTCAAAAAATCAAGATTTAACTATAATTCCATGATATAACTCTTGTTCTTGATAATCTTTTCTGAGTGGATACCCCTCCCAGTCGGCTGGTAAGAGTATTCTCCGCAAATCGGGATGCCCCACAAAATCAATGCCCACCAGATCGTATGCCTCTCGTTCGTGCCAATCAGCAGTTTTCCAAATAGGTGTCAGCGAATACACTTTTGGTAGTGGCTCACCATCCATATTGCGTGGTACTTCCACTTTCAATACGAAACTATGTTCGTATGGAATTGATGTTAAATGATAAATAACCTCGACAGTTCCAACGGCTGGGCCATTATCAATCCCCGTAATGCAGGCCAAAAAATCGAAATAGAGTTTTGGCTGAACGTGCAGAAACTGGCATACTTCCAGCAAACGTTCGTTGGGTATCGTTATGCTATGCTGTGGCGAGGTCAAATCTTCTTTCAAAATGATTTCTTCACCAAACATATTGATTATCAATTCTTTAATTTCACTAAAGCTCATCTCGATTCCTTAAAAAATGTTAATTTAAACAAAAATAGTGGTTTTTGTTCAGAGTATGTTTAAACTATTACCTTAATATTCGCTCTAATTTGTGTAAGTGTTCATTATCAAAACAATATATTAGAATGAAAAATGTAATTTTTGTAACACTATTAATGGCAAATTTAGGCTTTGGAACTTTCGCACAAGACGCAAAATCGGCTCACAGAGAAAGACCACTACACGAAAAAAGAGCTGAGAATAAAGGACCAAGATTCACCGCCGAAGAACGTGCAGAAGTATATGCCAAACGCATGCAAAAAAATCTAAACCTTACCGACGAACAGTACAAAAAAGTTTTGGCTATCAACCTCGAACAAGCTAAAAAACAAGAAGAACTACGTGCCGCTCATAAAGCTGAAATGAAAGCTACTCGTGAAAAAATGAAGTCTCAGCACGAAGATTTAAGTAAAAAATACGAGTCGGTACTTACTCCCGAGCAATTAAAGAAATTTAAAGAAGAACAAGAAAAACGTAAAGCTGAAATGCAAGAAGGCCGAAAAGAAAGAAGAGGTAGAAAGTAATTTTAGAGATTAAAGAATTATCCGTAGGAACGTCCAAACTGGACGTTCCTACGAATTAAATATCAATTTTGTTGAGCCAATAAATAAAGTACCGCCATCCTTACAGCCACTCCGTTTTCTACTTGGTCGAGAATGATTGAATGATGCGAATCGGCCGCATCGGATGTTAATTCTACTCCCCTATTGATCGGGCCGGGGTGCATCAATACAATTTCTTTGTTTAATTCATCAAGCATTTTTTTGTTGATACCGAAATACAAAGAATATTCTCTTAACGATGGGAAATACTTGATTTGTTGGCGTTCGAGTTGAATTCGTAATACGTTTGCCACATCACACCATTGAAGAGCATTCTGAACATTATGCTCAACTTTTACACCGATTTCTCTAATATATTTTGGCAAAAGTGTATTTGGCCCACAAACCATCACTTCGGCACCGAGTTTTTGCAAACAAAAAATATTCGATAAAGCTACTCGTGAATGCAAAATATCTCCGATGATGGCAATTTTCTTACCCGCTAAATCTCCGATTTTTTCTTGCATCGAAAATGCATCAAGTAAAGCTTGCGTTGGGTGTTCGTGCGTGCCATCTCCTGCATTAACAATATTGGCTTTGATGTGTTTCGATAAATAATGCGGAGCTCCAGGACTACTGTGTCGCATCACTACCATATCAACTTTCATTGCTAAAATGTTATTGACAGTATCGAGCAAGGTTTCACCTTTTTTTACCGAACTACCTGATGCTGAGAAGTTTACAACATCAGCCGAGAGGCGTTTTTCGGCTAATTCAAATGATAGTCTGGTACGGGTGGAGTTTTCAAAAAAAACATTGGCAATCGTTACATCACGCAGAGAAGGAACTTTTTTAATCGGTCGGTTGATAACATCTTTAAATTCTTTCGCTGTTTCTAAAATCAAATTAATGTCGTTGGCCGTGAGGTCTTTTATTCCGAGTAGATGCTTTGTACTAATTGATTGCATTGTGTATTTGTGAAGAGTTTTGCAAAGTTAAACAAAAAAGTTTTTATAGTTTTGACAACTTTTCAAAAGTTGTCAAAACTAATTATTTTTTGTAAATCAGTCCAAAAACTTGGGTAAGATTTCACTACTACGTTGGGTTCTTCAATCGTCACATCTATCATCATTGCTAATGGAGCAAACGCCATCGCCATGCGGTGGTCGTCGTACGTATGAATGGATAATGGATAATGAACAATTGATAATGGCAGACTGCTTCGCACTTTATAAGTTGTATTTTTTTCAACTTCCACCAAATCTCCACCAAATTTCTTTAATTCATTTTGAAGTGCCAAAACTCGGTCAGTTTCTTTGATCTTAAGACTTTCAATTCCAGTAAATGTCGCTTCGATACCTTTGGCAGCACAAGTTACGGCCACGGTTTGAGCAAGGTCTGGGCAATTCGTAAAATCCCAATTTAAGGTAGTTTCGGCAGGAATTTTAGTTAATAATACGCCATCGGCTGTAAATGTACTTTTCACACCCAAATGACTCATAATATTCACAATATCACTATCGCCTTGCAATGAATTCTCTTTTAATCCAAGTAGTTCGACTTGTGTATTTTCAAACTCAGAAAGTGCTACGATACTATACCAATAACTCGCACCCGACCAATCAGATTCAACTTTATAAGTAGTTGACTGATAAACACTTGGCAACACTTTTATTATTTTAGTTTCCCAATTCGCATCATAATTTACACCAAAAGCTTTCATTTGCTCAAGTGTCATTTTGATGTACGGAATGGAACCTAAATCGCCAGTGAGATTGATGGTTAGACCTTGTGGAAGAGTTGGAGCAATCATCAACAAAGCAGAAATGTATTGACTACTTACATCGCCACGAATCGTCACTTCGCTTGATTTTTGTTCGGTAAAACCTTTAATGTGCAAAGGCGGATACCCTTCTTTATTCAGATACTCAATTTCTGCACCGAGCGTACGAAGTGCATCAACCAAAATACCGATTGGACGCTCACACATACGTGGCGTGCCAGTCATGATTTTGTTTTGATTGGTGGCCGTAAAATAAGCTGTCAAGAAACGCATCGTTGTGCCTGCATCAATCACATCGGCTGTTTGGTCGGTAGATTTCAACAGCCGAATCATGGTTTGTGTATCGCGTGCCGTAGATAGATTCAATAAATTTTCACTACTATCTTTTGCTAAAGCATTGATGATTAAAGCTCGATTGCTTTCAGATTTTGAAGAAGCTAAGGCTATTTTTACGTCGAAAGGGCTGGTGCTTTTACGGAGGAGTATCTTATCCATTAATTTGCTTTGGTTCTGTATTCGGTCGCAAAGATACTTATTAAATGGATAATGTAAAATTGAAAATTTATGAATATAGGTTCCTCAAAATGACTTAAACACCCGAAGTCGGTAGTTTTCAGTAATTTTTCTACTTCGAAATTGGTTAGACACAACCGTAAAGAGCGGCTGTGCAGCCGTTAATGCCGCTGCAATGGGCCATTTATTGTTTTGCAGCGGAGAAACTCCCCACGCTGCCCACTCAAAAATTAAATAAGCAAAAGGCGAGAATGTTTGCCAGCCAAAGCCAATATTTCGTTTGGGTCTTTTGTAGATACGGGTTACCTCATTGAGTTTTATTTCTACATATTCGTAGCGATTAGTGGTTTCGTTGAGTGCCGTAACAACAAACGAGGAATCGGTAACACTATAAATCTCATCGGCAAAGACAAAATCATCTTTCGTACGACACATAAATACATCACCAATATAATATCTCTTCCGAGAGTTCGTTCTTAGGTTCTCTACAACCAGATAATTTTCTTTGTTGTAAAGTGCTTTAGCTCGATTTGGGTCTTTTTTATAGATGAGTTCTTCAACGCTTTCGGCTTGTCGATGATGAAAATCTTGGGCAAAAACTGCTGAGCAAACCATCAGAAAAAATAACAGTGTGAAGTATTTTTGTAGCATAATTATCATTATTCTTTTACAGATACACCACCCGAAACAATCAATTTCATCACTTCGGCACTTGGCATATCGAGCATTTGGATATTTTCTTTTGGTACAAGCATCAGTTCTCCCGAAAAAGCATAGCTATGCGGAAAATAGACTGCTACCATATTATTAACGCCCAAACTCGACAAATCATTTTGTGTAATGAAACCTATTTTATGCACACCTGCTTCTTTATTAATCAAAACAATGGCGGCTTGTGTAAATTTACGTTTGTCTCCTACGAAAGCAGAAATCAAATCTTTGAAAGCAAAATAAAAAATACGTACCAATGGCAGATGACTAATGGCATTTTCGATGAGGTTTTGAATGGTTTGAGGCAAAAGCACCGAAAAAGTAAAGCCAGTAATCATTGTACCCAAAATCACGATTAGCGAGCCAAGCCCGGGAATTATGAGGTCACGATTGGGGTCTTCAGTGGGGATTCTGATTCGAATAATGTTGTCTACAAAATCAAAAGCACCCAAAAGTATAAAAATCGTAAAACCTATTGGTGCAACAAATAGTAATCCCCTTACGAAGTAAGAAAGTAATCGACTCAGAATAGTTCTTTCGGGCATAAATCAATAATTTTAAATATATTAGCACGTTTTATATAAAATACAACATTTTCACACCGTTAAAAGTTTTTCCAAACACAAATCAAAACCATTATTTTATGAAAAAAATCATCCACCTTTTTCTCATTTTTGCTGTTTCTACGCAAATTTTTGCTCAAAAACTTACCATTCCAATCCCAAATAATCCTGCCGTAAAAGTCGGAACTTTGAAAAACGGTTTGAAATATTACATCCTGAAAAATGCCGAACCTAAAAACCGTATGGAATTACGCTTGGTAGTAAACGCAGGTTCGATTTTGGAGACTGACGCACAACAAGGCCTTGCTCACTTCTTAGAACACATGAATTTTAATGGCACTAAGAATTTCCCTAAAAATGAAGTAGTTAATTTTCTTCAAAAATCAGGAATGAAGTTCGGAGCCGACCTCAACGCCGCTACTGGTTTCGATGATACTGTATATCAGCTGCAAGTACCGACCGACTCTGCCAAATTATTCGAAAGAGCATTCCAGATTTTGGCCGATTGGTCGAATTATGCAACACTCGACACCGCCGAAATCAATAAAGAGCGTGGCATTATCTTAGAAGAAGAACGTTCGAGAGGAAAAAATGCACAATCTCGTATTCAACAGACTTTATTTCCGATTTTATTCAATAATTCACTTTATGCCAAACGTATTCCGATTGGTAAAACCGAGATAATAAAATCATTCCCACCAGAGGAAATCGTAAAGTTTTACAAAGATTGGTACCGTCCAGATTTGATGGCCGTAGTTGCCGTTGGAGATTTTGATGTTGCTCAGGTAGAAAATCTAATCAAAGAAAAGTTTACTGACATCAAATCGCCTAAAAATGCTCCTAAACGAGTAAAATACGAAATTCCACCATCGGCAGGAACTCAAACCCACGTGGTGCTTGACAAAGAACTTCCGCAATCAACCTTCCAAATGTTTAATCGTTTGCCGCGTGAAAAGACCGTAACGCAGGCCGATTACCGCACCGATATTGCTGAAAGTCTTTTCAATCAAATGATTAGCACACGCCTTCAAGAAGTTTCTAAAAAGCCAAACGCTCCTTTTGTGTTTGCTATCATGAGCTACAGTCCGTTTTTGGCTGGTTTAGATGTTTTTCAAACTGTTGTTTTACCAAAAAATGCCGACGGAATGGAGGTAGCAATCAAAGCAATTATTGACGAACAAGAGCGAATCAAACGTTTTGGATTTACGAAAGGCGAGCTTGAGCGTGCAAAAAAAGAATTTATGGTAGGCGTTGAAAAAAGTTTTAAAGAAAAAGATAAAACCAAATCGGCCGTATTTGTCAATGGATTAGTGCAAAATTATCTCCAAGGTACGGCCTACACCGATGCAAATTTCCGATATGAATTTGCACAAAAATACGTTGAAGGAATTACGCTCGAAGAAGTCAATGCTATTTCGGCCAAAGTTATCAAAGAAGAAAACCGCGTTGGTTTGATTGTTGGTTCAGAAAAAGACAAAGAAAAATTTCCGAACGAACAAAAGCTAAAAGAGCTAATCAATTATAAAAACCCTGACTTGAAACCTTACGAAGACGAGGCAGTTTTGACTCCTATTTTGGAGAAAATTCCCGAGGGAACAAAAGTGATAGCAGAAAAGAAAATCGATGAAGTCGGTGTAACCGAACTCACTTTTGCCAATGGTGCGAAAGTAGCATTGAAACCAACTAATTTCAAAAACGACCAAATTGTATTTTCGGGCAGCAGTAAAGGTGGAACTTCGCTCTACAACGACAACGACTATATGTCTGCCGAACTATCTTCAACGCTTGTTACACAAGGCGGTGTAAGTAAACTATCTGATACTCAGCTCGAAAAAGCTTTAGCTGGTAAGGTTGCTCAAGTTTATACCTACGTTGGCGAACTAACCGAAGGAGTCGGTGGAAATACAACACCGAAAGATTTGGAAACGGCACTTCAATTGATGTATGCCTACGTAACCCAACCTCGCCGTGATGATGAAGTGATTAAGAATTTTTTGAAAAATGAGAAAGAATTGATTAGTAACTCGCTGAAAACTCTTACCCCAGAAAAAGTTTTTGGAGATACTATCACTACGGTTCTTTACCAAAATCATTTACGCCGCCAACCAAACAAACCCGAAGATATTGATAAAGTGAATATCGACCGTGCATTTGAAATCTATAAAGAGCGTTTTGCTGATTTTAGCGATTTCACGTTTGTATTCGTAGGGAGCTTTGAAATTGAAAAAATAAAACCTTTACTCGAAAAATACATCGGTGGTTTACCTTCAATCAAGCGTCAGGAATCGTATAAAGATTTAGGAATCAGCAAGGTAAAAGGAAAAGTTGAGAAAAATGTTTACAAAGGCCTTGAAGAAAAAGCCAGTGTAAATTTACAATTCAATGGTGAGTTTGGCTACACAGAAGAAGAACTGGTCAATTTAGATGCTTTAGCCGAAATTTTGGATATAAAGTTAACCGAAAAACTTCGTGAAGAGGCTGGTGGAGTATATACACCAAGTATTCGTTCATCGTATCAAAAACTACCAAAATCAACTTACAATCTTACGATTTCATTTGGATGCTCTCCAGCAAACGCCGAAAAGTTAGTCAAAATCACACTCGATGAAATTGCTAAAATAAAGGCAAACGGCCCCGAGAAAGTTGACGTAGAGAAAGTTACGGCCGAAGAAAAGCGTGAGGTTGAATTACAAGTAAAAGAAAATGGTTTCTGGAATTCGTACTTGCTCGACCAGTACTACGATGGTGAGGACTTGAATTACATTAATCGTTATCAAAGCCAATTAATTGATAAAATCAGTATCGAAAGCGTGAAAAAAGCAGCTAATCAGTTTTGTGGTGAAAACTTCGCAAAATTTGTGCTTTTACCTGAGAAAAAATAATAATTCAATGCCTCCAGAAAGAGCCGCTTCGATTTCGAAGTGGCTCTTTTTTTATATAAATACATCATTTTGCATTCTACTTTTGACCGCTCAGTAAATTATCTTACCGTTTAGTAGATATTAAAACCTGTTTTTTGATTCGCTCAAAATATCCCTCTACTTTTATTTCAGTAATTAAATTTTCTACAATCAATTACTCCTATATTTAAATAAATAATACCATGAAAAAAATTATCCTTTCCTGCATTTCACTTGCCTTAAGTGCAAACGTATTTGCCCAAAGCACACTCATCACTCCTGGTAATCAAGAAAATAAAAACTCAGGACCAGACTTAATCCTAACAAGCAATGGTATTCCAGAATTGAGAGGACAACGATCGGGAGGAACAATTGCAGCTCCAACATCTACGCTTTTGGGCTCTAATTTATTACAAATAAATGGTTACGGTCATAACGGCACTTCCTTCGTGCAAAGTAGTCAACTTCGTTTTATTACAACAGAAAACTGGTCTGCAACCGCACGTGGCACAGATATCACTTTTTCTACTACAAAACTTGGTACGACTCTAGTATCTGAAAAAATGAGAATTACCGGTGATGGAAATGTAGGTATAGGCACAACATCTCCGTTAACTACCCTCAACGTGGCTGGTGGCAACTGGGATTTAGCGACTAGCAACGGAGACTTTGCTATCGGTAACAGTACTTACAAATTAAAATTTGGTATTGCCACTGGTGGTGGCGGAGCTGGTGATGCCCGAATTTATACAACTGGTGGGACACACCGCACAATTTTTGGTAGTAATGCCACCGATATCATGACGGTTTCAGAGACAGGAGTCGGAATTGGCACCATTACACCATCCACAGGTTTACAGGTAGCAGGTACATCCAGTAATCAGACAGAGATAAACATTAATGCACCCAATTCAGCAATTTCAACATTATCATTTTCAAGAGCAGGAGGTTCTTTAGCGGCCCCAACCGCGACACCAAATGCTTATAATTTAGGCTGGATAAATTTCAATGGTTATAATGGAACCTCTTTTCAAACTTCATCAGCCATTAGAAGTTTAACCACTGAACTCTGGAATTCGGCAGGAAGAGGGTCATACCTTAGTTTTCACACCACAAACGCTGGTTCTACATCAATGAGTGAAAGACTTAGAATCGATGATAACGGCAATGTCGGTATTGGCACCACTACTCCCGATAACAAATTAGATGTTTTGGGAATCATCAGGGCAAACGAGGTAATTGTAGAGACTGGATGGGCTGATTATGTATTTCAAAAAGACTACAAACTCAAACCTTTGAGCGAGGTTGAAGCATTTATTAAAGAAAATAAGCATCTTCCATCAGTACCGTCGGCAGCTAAGATTCAAGAGAAAGGGGCCCATGTGGCAGAATTAATGACCAAAATGATGGAAAAAATAGAAGAATTAACTCTTTATTCTATCGACCAAAAGAAGGAGATCGATGAGCTGAAAAGACGTTTGGACGAAAAGAAATAATTGTACACTTAAACATGATTTACAATGAAATATATTAAAATGTTTCTTTGCCTTTTCATAGTTTTCAGCTTGAATAGTGCAAATGCTCAGACACTGAATTGTGATACGCCTACCTCACCTGATATCCTGAAAAGCGTAAAAATAGATTCGGTTCGTAAAATTGCGGGTTATGCCACTGCCAAAACTGTAAGGGTAGTTTTCCATATTCTTAGAGATGATAATGGAAGCAATGCTGCCGCCACTGAGGCTTATCTCGAAGCCGAATTAGTTAAGATCCGAAATGAATATCAACCTTGGGATATATGTTTTGCACTATTGGGCTTTAATTATATCAATAATACAACGCTCAACAACTCCATGAATTCGAATAATTCAGCACATACAGCAGCATTATTTCCTAACGATTGGGCAAATGCCTTAAATATCTATTGTCATAAAGAATTGAGTAATAATAATGGTACAGGTCTCATTGGTACAGCTTATGCAATTCCAAGCACCCACCTCTCGATTGATATTCCAGAAAATTTTAATGGTGTGTTATCGCATGAAATTGGGCATTGTTTGGGCTTGTATCATACTTTTGAAACGGCCTTTGGTGATGAGTTGGTCAATGGGTCAAACTGTTCGACGGCCGGTGATAGAGTTTGTGATACCCCAGCAGACCCAAACGGAACTTTCAACAACACAACCTGTGTCTATACAGGTACTACGAGAGATGCAAATAATCAGCTTTATACACCAATGGTGAATAATATAATGAGTTATTATTTCAATTGTATGACAATATTTACGGCAGGACAAAGAACTAGGATTTATGATACAATTGCCTCAAATTCAACTATTTCAAATATGACGATGCAAACAAATACAGTCAATATTTCAAATCAAAATTATACTTCTGGAAATTGGTGGGGAACCGCTCGAAATAATCTGAATGTTGGAAATATCGGAGGAGCAGGCAATGTAACCGCCACATCATCGGCAAATGTATATTATACAAGTCAAACCATTAGTCTGAAGCCAGGTTTCAGGGCAGCTCCAACCAGTGGTAGAATTAGACTAATTTCTTACGGTTGCCAATTCTAATAATTCAAATCAAGCACAAAAAACAATAGCCCATACAAGTTGTTTTTTGTGCTTGACTCAGTTTATCCTTCCATTTCCAACATTTTGGCTTCCCACAAATCGTTGGCTTTCTTTAATTCTACTTTTACTACCTCATAGTCAGCATTGAGTTTTTGTAGTGCATGGTTATCAGAATAATTGCTTGGGTCGGCAAGTTTCCCTTCTATCGTTGCCAACTGATGCTCTAAATCCGTAATTTTTGCTTCAACTTCAGAAATTTCTCTTTCGAGTTTCTTTATCTGATTTGCATTGGCAACAGGTTTATTTGAAACGGTTTCTACTTTCTTCGTAGGTTGAGAAGTACTAACTGTGGACTGTGAACTGTGGACTGTGGACTTCCGATTTTCTTCGTACCATTCTTCCCATTCATCGTACGTTCCTGGGTATTCTTTGATTTCGTAATCTTCGATGTACCAAATTTTATTGGCCACTTGGCTCACAAAGTGACGGTCGTGGGAAACCACGACGTAAGTGCCTTCGTATTGTTCGAGAGCCTGGATCAAGATATTGACCGACTGCATATCTAAGTGGTTGGTAGGCTCATCGAGTAGCAAGAAATTAGCTTCCGAAATCAGTACTTTTGCCAACGCCACACGAGATTTTTCACCTCCCGAAAGCACTTTAATTTTCTTGAAAACATCATCTCCATTGAATAAGAAACACCCCAAAACCGAACGTAACTCAGTTTCAGATTTACCACCATCGGCATATTTCAGTTCTTCCAAAAGGGTTTCTTCTAAGTGCAAAGACTCCATTTGGTGTTGGGCAAAAAACGAGAAATTTACATTATGTCCCAACTTTCTTTCTCCAACTACATTTTCATCTCCAGCAATAATTCTCAGCAAAGTCGATTTTCCTTTACCATTGGCCCCTATTAGTGCAATTTTATCGCCTCTTTCAATAGTAGCTGTGGTATTTTTCAAAATTACTTTTTCGCCATAAGCTTTGCTCACATCTTCGAGAGAAAATACATTTCTACCAGGATTTACACCAAACTTAAATTTAAAGTGCACACGGGCAGTTGCATCAATCACATCGTCAATTATCTCAAGGCGATTAAGTGCTTTCACCCTCGACTGTACCTGACGAGCTTTGGTTGCTTTGGCCTTAAAACGCTCAATAAAACGCTCCGTTTGACGAATCTGGGCTTGTTGATTTTCATAAGCCCCTTTTTGAATCTCATTCCGAAGTGCTTTTTCTTCAATATAAAACGAGTAATTCCCCGGGTAAGAAACCAGTTTTGCACCAGTAACTTCAACCGTAGTATTACAAACATTATCCAAAAACTCTCTATCGTGCGAAACAACCACAACGGCATTTTCGTAATTCAAGATATATTTTTCAACCCACTGAATCGAAGGTAAATCCAAGTGGTTGGTAGGCTCATCGAGTAGTAATAACGCTGGTTTTTGCAAAAGTAACTTAGCTAACATTACACGCATTCGCCAACCTCCCGAAAACTCTTTCAAAGGTTTTGATAATTCTTCGGTTTTAAAACCCAAACCTTCTAAAATCTCCTCAGCTTTCGATTGAATTGTGTAGCCACCCAAATGGTCGAATTCTTCCTGTAATCGCCCGAGTTTATCTACCAATTCATCTTTATAATCTACCTCCATCTCGTGTAGCACCTTATCTATCTCGGTTTGGAGATAATTCTCTCGCTCGAACGCCTGCATAGCAACCGCCAAAATCGAATCTTGGGTTTGATACGAAAGTAAATCTTGATTCAAGAACCCAATCGAACAGTCTCCTGCCTTTGAGATACTTCCTGCATCGGGTTGGTACTCTCCTACTATCAAACGCAGAAGCGTTGATTTCCCCATTCCGTTCAAACCGATTAGACCAATTTTATCTTTTGGTTTTATTTGCAAATTCGCACCGTCAAATATCGGTCTTCCACCAAAATAAAACGATAAATTACTGATTGTAAGCACTTTGTATGATTAATTGTTAATTATAAATTTGATTGTAACACAATGGCTTCGGCTATCCGATTTCTAAATTGTGCTATTTTACCATAAATACACAATTTAGAAAATTGTGCTACTGTTTAATCAATAAATCTCTTCAAAATCGGGCCGTAGCTATCAACTCTTCTATCACGCAAGTAAGGCCAAGTTGTACGATATTTTTCGGTTAAGTCTAAATCTATTTCTTGTACATGTACTTCTTCTTTGTCGTGCGAAGCCAAATACAATAAACTCCCGAATGGGTTTGCCACAAAACTTCCACCCCAAAATTGTTGGTCAGCTTCACGCCCTACTCTATTGACCGAAACTACGTGCAAACCATTTGCCACGGCATGACTGCGTTGAATCGTCTGCCAAGCATTGTACTGCTCGGTATTCATATTTGGGTCTGGTTCGTTGGTGTCCCAACCAATGGCTGTTGGATAAAACAATATTTCTGCCCCCATCAAAGAAGTTATGCGTGCCGCTTCGGGGTACCATTGGTCCCAACAAATCAGTACGCCCAATTTCCCGTATTTTGTTTCAAAAATTTTATATCCTAAATCTTCAGCCGAGGCATCGCCTGGCGTAAAATAAAATTTCTCGTAGTAACCTGGGTCATCGGGGATGTGCATTTTTCGGTATTTCCCCAAGTATTTTCCATCAGCATCGAGCACTGCGGTAGTATTATGATAAAGTCCTGCGGCACGTTTTTCAAACAATGAAGCTATGATTACTACATTACATTCTTTGGCAACGGTCGATAATAAATCAGTTGTTGGACCCGGAATGGCTTCTGCCAAATTAAAATTAGCGTGGTCTTCTACATCACAAAAGTAAAGTGAGGTAAACAACTCTTGTAAACAAACTATGTTGGCTCCTTTGGCAGCCGCTTCTCTGATTCCTTTGATTGCTTTTTGGGTATTTTCGGCCACATCAGCCGAGCAAGACATCTGAACTAATCCGATATTTACTTTACGCATATTTCTCAATTTTTTCGCAAAGATACTTCGTTTAATGTAGAATGAAGAATGTAGCATGTAGAATTATTGATTTTCAATAAAATAAGTACAAATTCGAAAAGATTATATACTCAGAAAAAAACTGTACCTTTGTAAAACTTATTTTATAATAAAATTTACAAGACTTTAGATTAACTCAGTTGTTTTGAAAAACTACTACTCTAAATTCTACATTTTTAATTGTGCATTCGCACCAATCTATGTCATTTGAATCATTAAATTTAATTGAGCCAATCAAGCTCGCACTTGCTGCCGAAGGTTACACCACTCCAACACCCATCCAACAACAAGCCATACCGATAGTTTTAGAAGGAAAAGATTTATTGGGCGTTGCCCAAACAGGTACAGGAAAAACAGCCGCTTTTTCAATTCCAATCATACAGAAACTTTATCAGAATAGAGATATAAACCGCAAAGGTCGCCGAAAAATAAAAGCACTGATTGTGACTCCAACGCGTGAGTTAGCCATTCAAATTGGTGAAAGCATAGCTGCTTATGGTGCAAATACCGACCTCCGCCACACGGTAATTTTTGGTGGCGTAAAGCAAGGCCGCCAAACCGACGAACTGCACAATGGCGTAGATATTTTGGTAGCTACCCCTGGTCGTTTGCTCGATTTAATCACGCAGGGTTTTATAACGCTCAATGCCATCGAAATTTTTGTCTTGGACGAAGCCGACCGCATGCTCGATATGGGTTTTGTGCATGACGTAAAACGTTTGATTACGCTTTTGCCTAAGCAACGCCAATCGTTGTTTTTCTCGGCAACAATGCCTGACGAAATCGTAAAACTGGCCTCAACAATTTTGCATAATCCATCTTCGGTGAGCGTTACTCCTGTTTCGTCAACGGCGGACACGATTAATCAGTTTTTGTATTATGTCGATAAAAAAGACAAAAATGCGTTGCTTTTAGAAATTCTGAAAGACACAAAAATAGAAACTGCATTAGTTTTTACTCGTACAAAACATGGGGCAGATAAAGTTGTAAAAGTGTTATTGGCAAAAGGCATTAAAGCCGAAGCCATACACGGAAACAAAGCACAAAATGCTCGTCAAAGAGCTTTGACTAATTTCAAATCAAAAGAAACGAGAGTTTTGGTTGCGACTGATATTGCCGCACGTGGCATTGATGTTGATGATTTGGCTTATGTAATCAATTTTGAGATTCCGAATATTCCAGAAACATACGTTCACCGAATCGGACGAACGGGTCGTGCAGGAGCAAACGGAACCGCACTATCATTTTGTGAAGATGAAGAATTGACATACTTAAAAGATATTCAACGACTCATCGGTAAGAAAATCCCCGTGATTCACGAGCACCCGTATGCCATTCAACCAAATTATAGCGTGGGGCCACCGGTTGTTCAAAAACCACAAGGCCGAGGCGGTGCAAGACCCAGCAATGCTTCACAAAAACCAAACGCCAATACCAGAACAGCACCAAAACCTAATAATACTGGTAATACAGCACAAGGCGGAGGCAAACCAAAAAAGAAATGGTACGGAAACGGTGGCAGAAAAGCATAATTTTTCTAAATTTACAAGCGTAACCTCAATCTTTGATTACGTCCTATGAAAAATTTTATACTGCCTGTTGCTTTAATTGCTATACAGATTTCCTGTAAGACAGAAACCAAGCAAGAAACAGCCAAACCCGAAACACTCGAAAACACAATTTGGGTAAATGCCAAATATTTAGAAACGCTCGAACGAACCAAGTCACCGCTACAGGCAAAACCATTTGCTGATACTGTGATGATAAACTTCGATGCCAAAGCCGATACCGCAAGTATCGTTTGGAATTTTCACGAGGGTTCATCGTATTCGATAAAAAAAGGCGAGAAAATTCAGTTTTTTGATGCTTACGAAGTAAAGCCCAAACCAGAATTTGAAGCAACTCTTAGCAATGGTGTTTTAAAAATTGGGAATAGCCTGTTCAAAAAAGTTGATACGACTGGTTTTATAGAAAAGAAATATTGGATAGGAAAATATTCAACGCCCAACGGAGACATTGAGCTTAAATACGATGGTAAAATATCGGGGGTAGATTCGCTGGCAACTTATTATGTTTGGAGTGATTATGTCACAACGCAAACCGATATTGATTTGATAGATTTATACGCAAATTCCAACAAATCAACTACTTATGGTTATAAATTCTCAGGAAATGAGATTATTTTCTATGAGTTTATTTGGAGTGAAGAAGGTATTATCGGGAAAGCAGGGAAGGAAATTTTTAGATGGAAGAAAATATAATAGAAAAGGCTGTCCGAAAGACAGCCTTTTCTATTTCGGCGAAGTCGGAACTTCGCCTCACAATTAAAACGAACTCAATTTCTTTCTAATTCTCCACCAAACAAAGAAAGCTCGTAAACAAAGCATCAATACGACAGGAATTAGAGCGGTATTGATTTCTTGCGGAAAGAATTTCCAAGCGGCCAAGAAAAACACGAGTATAATTCCGTAGGCTAAGAAATGTTTAGAGAGCCATGCTCGATTGCTTTCTTTTTTTAGCAATAAAGCAATCGGAAATAAAAGTGGGTATGTCCAGATAATATTTAGGTTATTTTCGGTTACACCGTGGTCGGTAAAAAACCAAAGTAAGAAAATAAACCAGCCAAATATTCCGGCAATTGAAAAGAGAATTTTATCGAAAAGAAAACTCTTACTTTCTGTCTTAAACTGATAAGCTGTAAGGCCTAAAACGAGTAAAAACAAGGTCCAAAACAAAATATTGGGTGTAATTGATTCTTTTTCTTTATCCGCGACGGCCAGCATATCTCGGTTGATAAGTTGTTTTGAAAGTACCAAAGGTTGCCATTTTCCATCACGATTGATTTTAGCTGCATCGAAAGCATCCATCAAATTATCGGGCAAAAACATTGCTCCGTTTGCACCGGTAATTTCATCAGAAGGCTCACCGATAGCCAAATCCATTCCGAAATCTGCCCAAAGTTTTTCATTTTTACGAGCGTATAAATCTATCCACTGACGATACGAACTATCGGCGTGTAGCGTTTTGCTCAGCTGCAAACTATCTTTACAAACCCTACGCAATACATCACGCAGACGAGTGGAGCAGTTATCGTAGAAGAATTTGTAGGCATATTCACGATTTTGTGGTAAATAATTATTTTGCAAGAAATCGTAAACTCCTTGTTTTTGGGACTGCGAAAGATTCAAAACCTGCTCAATCACCGAGCGATTATCTTGACTCCAACCAGCCACATCATTCTCAAAATAATTTCCACTTATTTGATACGGAAGTGTGCCTCTTAGAAATTTAATATAAAAACCTTTTGTACGAAAATCAAAAGCTCCGTAGTTGAAAGTAAAATCAAGTCCTTGGCGTGGGTCACGAATACGAATGGCACTATGCCCAAAGGTAGAATACAACTCTGCTCCTGGCGAGACTGTCAGCAAACTAATTGTTGCATCAGTCGAGAGCATTTGAGCATTAGCAAACGAAGTAATTAAAGCAAAAACTACTAAGAAGAAGATTTTTTTCATGCAGAATAATGGTTTTCTGCAAATATAAACTAAGATTTGGTAGGATTAAAAGATTGACAGGATTTAACAAAATTAATCACCGTATTCCAAAAGTAATTTGGTGGCTTTAAAAACTCATTGCCGTCTGCTTTAGCTGACGGTACACGAAATAAAACCGAAATGGCTTTAGCCTAACTAAATGTTGGGCTAAAGCCATTTTGTTGATTTATCTTTTCATCCGTCAGCTAAAGCAGACGGCAATGAAATACGTTTTATCTATTTTCAGTAACGGTCAACTTTCAAAGAAGAAAGCCCACTATCGACATTCAAATATATTTTTTTAGTAGCTTTATCGAAACCTTTTGTTTGCCAAAGTCCACTTTTTATTTTCTCGAAATTATCAAAATCCTTGGCGTTTAATGCTCCATCCATTCTGATTTCGCAACCTACACTTTCTGGTACTTTGATTTTTACACTTGCCACTCCAGACTCAATATCTACATCAACTTTATCTTGCTTATCACCCAATTTAATATCAATTGAAGCAGCACCGGTTTCGATGTCAAGTTTTTTAACTTTATAATTCGTAAAATCAAAATCTAATTCACCAGCACCGATTCCCATATCGATATTCCAAACTGGAGCTGTACTCAATTTTAATAATACATCATTATCAAACTTTTTATCTTCATCAAAATTAATATTGAAATCTTTTCCTTTTTTGTCTTTCATCTCAAAGTTGATAGTTTTATTACCATCTTTGGTTTCTTCTTCTAAGGTATAACCATTCTTAAAACTCAATAATGTAGTAGCTTCAAAAAGGCGATTCGGCGATTCTTCTAAATCAAATTCGGCTGCTCCTCCACCGAGTTTTAAAGTAGCTTCTTTCACCTCAGGAGTCATTTCAACAGCAAAATATTGTTTGTTTCTATCGCCAACAGTTGTGTCAGAATTCGATGAATAATTGTCATCGTCATCATCAAAATCGTCAATGTCGATATTGATTCCATCGCTGATTTCATCCTTTACTTCACGTACACCATCATCCACACACGTAAAGATTCCGAGTGGAATTGCAAAGGCAATTAAGAGTGCCGAAGTGGCATTATAAATACTCTTTTTATGACTAAAAAATGCGGCAACACCGGCCAAAATAAGCATAAGCGGCCAAAATTGAGCAATTTTGCGGAATGACCAGTTCAACTCAAACCAATCGAGATTTGTACCGAGAAACAAGAAACCCAACACGATAAGTACTGCTCCCCAGAAGATATTACTTTTGCGTTCCATATTTTTATTTTGATTAAAAAATTGTGATTCTGAAATAAAAAACCCTGTAAGTTGTGAGTATTCTTACAGGATTTATATGTCTTTCTTACAAATTAGATTGAACTATCGTTGTTCGTAAAATTGGTAAAGTTGTCGTCTTTTTTATCTTTTACGATAAGCCAAACTCCAATTCCGACCAAAATTAATGGCCACATTTGTCCGATATAACGAAACAAATTAATGTGAAAAAATGTCTTGAACGAAAAGATAATACCCAAAATAATAAGTACTGCACCACCTACTAAATTGTTGTTTTGATTGTGACGGCTCATGAAGGTAAAGTTTGAGGTTTGAGAATTTATATCATTAGTTGAATTATATGCTTGTGAGTCTACAACTCCCGCAAAACCATAATCATACTTTACGGGTAATACAACCCACAAAATAAAATAGGCAAAAAATGCTGGTACAGGAGTAAAAAACAATAATACAAAAACTACTCGAATTAGAGTAACATCTATATTAAAATATTCTGCTAAACCTTGCGAAACTCCACCGAGCATCGCCTGACGGTTTTTAATTCTATACAATCGCTTTTCCATAGCTCCTAAATGTATTTGTTTTATTAGATTAGTTTTTCAAGGAAGTCTTCGCTTAAGGGGGACGCCCAGTCCGAAGACTTCCTTTGTGGTTAATTTACTGGTGTATAATTAACAGTTGTAATTTGAGATTCTTTGGTTGGCATCACAATCCAGAGAATTACGTAAGGGATAATTGCTGGTATTGGAGCAAAAAATGCTACTACGAACAATACACGTACGAGTGTTACATCGAGATTGAAATACTCAGCTAAACCAGCTGCTACACCACCAATCATTTTGTTTGTTTTGATTTTAAAAAGTCGCTTTTCCATTGTCTTATGTTACCCCTAACCCCTAAAGGGGGATTTTGTTTTAGTTGTTTGTTTCACTCCCCTTTAGGGGCGGGGGGTGTGATTGATGAAACAAAGATATAGGCTAAAGACGGTACTATGTAATACAAACTACATGAATGGAAAAAAATAATGTCAAAGGGATTTTTTTGATGAGGATTTTGGAAACTAAATAGAGGAATGGCAAAATTTGAAGGATGAAATGCAGCGTAAATGAACTTTGGGTAAGTTTTCACTCCAAAAGATAGTACTATCAAACTATCTTTTGGAGTATCGAAAGCATTAATCTTCTTCTAAAAGCTCCAAAATTTCGCTCAATTCGTCATAATCTTTATATCCAGGGCGAATTTCGTTGCTTCCTTTCAGTGCAATTCCTTTGATTTGCATCTCTTCGAGAAGTTCGCTTACATTTTCAGCTGTTATGCCAAAATCTAAAACTATTGGATAATTGAAAGCGTATTCTTTGAGTGTATAGCGAGCAAAATCTGAGAAGTCGCCCCCATCGACTAAAAAGAATTCTACGAATTGTGAATATCGTTCTAAATAATCTTCGAGATACGCACTCTCAAATTCGAGTTTTAAAATAATTGGTTTACCCAAATCAGCAATTTGGGGTAAAAGTCCAGCTTCCGAAATTTGAATGATATCTATCTCATAAGCTTCAACCAAAGCCTTCACTTCTTCATAATCTGAACTTTGGGTTTCGCCAACAATCAGCACACCCGCCACCCAAGATTTTATCTCTTTCATTTTTTCGGGTGAAGTATAATCAGCCGAAAATTTATCCATCACAAAACCAATCATTTCTACGCCCATACCCGCACAATAGCGTGCATCCGACAAATTGGTTATATTACTTACTTTTACGAGTGTTTTTAATGACATTACTTTTTTGATTTACGAAACTTTGGTCAGTAACTTCGACTCCGCTCAGTTACCGACCAAAGTTAAATTTTAATTCTTTGGCTCAAAATTACCTCAGAACTATTCATAATCAAATTCTGTTGAGTAATTTTGCATTATCAATTATACATTATCAATTAATAGACGGTTGGCTTTGAACCAACGCAGTAAACAAAATGAGCAAACACGGAAGAATTTTAGTCGCCATGAGTGGCGGCATCGACAGTTCGTTGGCGGCAGTAATGCTCCACGAAGAAGGCTACGAGGTAATTGGCATGACCATGAAAACATGGGATTATGCATCATCAGGCGGAAGTAAAAAAGAAACTGGCTGTTGTAGCCTCGACTCCATCAATGATGCACGAAACATTGCCGTCAATTTAGGTTTCCCACATTATATATTAGATATACGTGAAGAATTTGGCGATTACGTCATCGACCACTTCACTGGCGAATATTTGGAAGGACGCACACCAAACCCATGTGTGTTGTGTAATACGCACATCAAATGGGACTCATTGCTTCGTCGTGCGGATAAACTTGATTGCGAATTTATTGCCACTGGCCACTACGCCAATGTGCGTCAAGAAAACTCACGATACATCATCTCGAAAGGAATTGATACTTGGAAAGACCAAAGCTATGTACTTTGGGGAGTTTCGCAAGAAAGTTTGGCACGAACAAAATTGCCTTTGGGCTATTTGAAAAAATCAGAAATTCGAGAAATGGCTACTCAAAAAGAATTTTATGATTTAGTAAATAAGAAAGAATCGTACGAAATATGCTTCGTACCTGACAATGATTACCGAGGTTTCTTGAAACGCCGAGTTGAAGGCTTAGAGGAAAGAGTGAAAGGCGGAAATTTTGTTTTGGAAGATGGAAAAGTAGTAGGTAAGCACGAAGGGTACCCTTTTTATACAATTGGACAAAGAAAAGGTTTGGGAATTGCTCTCGGTACGCCCATGTTCGTAACCGAAATCAGAAAAGAAACTAACGAAGTGGTCTTGGGACATGAAAAATCATTGGATAAAGATGGCATGATGGTGGGCAAGCTCGTAATGCAAAAATACGCCGATTTGAATGGTATGAGTTTAGAAACAAATACCAAAATCAGATACAAACACGATGGCTCACCTGCAACAATTACGCAAGAAGGAGACAAAATGAAAGTAATTTTCCACGAACCTGTCAGCGGAATTGCCCCAGGCCAAGCAGCAGTTTTCTACGAAGGAGATGATGTTGTGGGGGGTGGTTGGATTATGAAATCTTTCAATCAAAATTCTGTTTTTGAACAAGCCCAATTAAATAATTAATTTTTGCAGTAGAATCCATCTCTCCATATTCATAAAATAAAAGGCTACTTATTTTCAAACATTTGAGTAGCCTTTTGCCTTTTTCATAAAAGATTTCGATTTTTATTTCGTTATTTACTGAAAACTATACCATTAGCTTATGAAACGTCTTATACTCAGTTTACTCATATTCGCCTCCTTCACAACTTTCGCACAAAATCAATACTTTGTTCTTTTTAAAGACAAAGCCAATTCGCCCTATTCAGTTTCTCGACCAAAAGAGTTTCTTTCTGACCGCTCAATTAAACGTCGTACGAATCAGAAAATAGCAATTACCGAGCGAGACCTCCCTCCCAACCCAAGTTATTTGGCCGAAATCACCAAAACTGGAGCGAAAGTTTTATACAAATCGCGTTGGATAAATGGTGCGTTGATTCAAACCGATGCTGCCACACTTACTAAAATTCTTAATCTTTCGTTTGTAAGAGGTTTAGAAGGAAAAGGTGATATTAGAAATACTCGTCTGAATGGCGAAAATCAAACTTCAAAAACAAAAGACAAATTCGGTAACGAAGGAGTTTTAGACAACGGACTTTCACAAACACAACTTGCCATGCTCGGAGCCGATAAAATGCACACAAAAGGCTATAGAGGCGAAGGAATGTTGATTGGGGTGTTGGATTCTGGTTTTTTGAACGCCAACAGATTAAGCTTTTTCAATGATTTATTCAATGATAAAAGAGTGGTAGGTACTTGGGATTTTGTGAATAATGAAGCCAATGTTTACAACGACCACAATCACGGCACCAATGTTTTATCTTGTATGGCGGCTTTTGAAAATGGTCGAATCGTTGGAACTGCCTACAAAGCGAGTTATTTATTATTAACCACCGAAGACGTTTTCTCAGAAACCAAACGAGAAGAAGCCAACTGGCTTTTTGGTGCCGAAATGGCCGATAGTGTGGGCGTTGATGTAATCAATACTTCCTTGGGATATACCGAATTTGATAATCCAGCACAGAATTATAAATATACAGATATGAACGGCGACCGTGCATTAGCCACTCGTGCAGCCGACTGGGCTGCTCAAGCAGGAATTTTAGTTGTAGCCTCAGCAGGAAATGAAGGAAGTGGGTCATGGAAATACATCGGTACACCCGCCGATGCCGATTCAATCATTGCGGTTGGTGCAGTTACAAGTACACAAAATATTGCTTCGTTTAGTTCGTTTGGGCCATCAGCTGATGGTCGAATAAAACCCGAACTTTCAGCACAAGGAGCAGGAACAATTATCGGAAGCACAAACGGTGCTATTGGCGGTGCAAACGGAACGTCATTTTCTTCGCCGCTTTTAGCAGGTTTTGCTGCCAGTTTTTGGCAAGCATTTCCGTCTTTAACCAATATGCAAATTAGAGAATATTTAATCCGTTCGGCAAGTCAATACACCAACCCTGACGATAGACTTGGCTTCGGAATACCAAATTTTGATAAAGCCTTTGAATTAGCCGAATTAGAATCTTTGATAAATGAATTGAAAAAATCGGGGCAAGAAGTAATTGTTTTCCCAAATCCAATCAACGATGGTACGAGTACCAAAGTTTGGGTCTTGAAAAACGATGCAGGAACAAACTTTGAATACTCAATTACTGATTTTACAGGAAAAACACTTTGGAATTTGACTACAAAAGAAAGTAAAATCACATTGCCAGTTTTAAATGATTTACCTGCAAATGTGATTTTGAAAGTAACTGCCGAAAATCTAAAATATTCGACTAAAATAGTCAGATAAATTCTTGTTAGCCAATAAGGTTGCGAAATTTCGTAACCTTATTGGCTTTATATCAAATTTTTCTCGCCATTCTCAGAATTGACTCCGAATCATTGTGTTCAGCTATTTTTTCGAGCGAAACCCAAGCCAAATCATTCGATTCTTCAGTTACAATTAATGGTTCGTTCATATCGGCTTCAATCAAAAAACGAACATCATAATGATAATGTGCCGGCACTCCTTTTCTCTCAGGAATCAAATGCACATCTACATCAAAGACCTTATTATCAACAACTTTTAAGTTTTTAAGGCCAGTTTCTTCGTTTGCCTCTTTCAGAGCAACATTCAAAACATCAGGGTCGCCATCGCAATGACCACCAGGCTGAAACCACTGGTTCAGTTTGCGATGGTGCATCATTAAAACGTGCGTTCGGGCATCATTGACAATCCAAGCCGAGCCTGTAACGTGGCCAATCAACAGCTCACGCTTGAAGCAATCTTCGTTTGATTTCACAAATTCGATTGTTTCATTTGTCATCTTTAATTCATTGCTATCGCTTGGAATATGGTTTTCGAGTAAATCAAGGAGTTTTTTTCGGTGCATACTTGGAGTTTTATACGTAGATTTGTACGAATTTAGTTCATCAAATCAACAAAATCGGTATATCCAATGAAAAAATTTGCTCTTTTAGCATTAAGCTGCTTATTATCAAGCACTTTAACTTTTGCACAAATTACCCCAGCACCAAGTCCGGGTGCATCAATCTCTCAAGTTGTTGGCGTTAGCAAAATCACAATCGACTATTCTCGCCCATCATTGAAAGGTCGTGAAATCTTCGGAAAACTTATTCCTTTCGACAAAGTATATCGCACTGGTGCCAATGCTGCTACCAAAATCGAAACTACTGGCGACATCACTGTTCAAGGTCAGGTTTTGAAAGCTGGAAAATATGCCATCATGTCGATTCCAAATCAAACAAATTGGACGATTATTTTCAGTAAAAAATTGGACGTAACCGAACAAAACTACTCAGCTTCTGACGATGTTTTACGTGTAACGGCTCGTCCGCAAGATGTATCTTCGGTTGAAACACTTACTTTCGACTTCTCTGATTTGAAAGATGATGCAGCAACATTGAGTTTCTCATGGGAAAAAACCAAAGTTTCTTTAACGATTGGTGTAGACAATGCAGCTTCTATCGAAAATGCAGTGAATCAGAAAAACATTGAAGCATCAAATACTTTTCAACAAGCAGCTGACTATATGTTGCAAAAAGGAATGGATTTAAACAAAGCTCTCGGTTTAGTTGATAAATCATTAGCTTTGCGTGAAAACTTCCGTAATAACTGGATTAAAGCTCAGATTCTTGATAAACTCGGTAAGTCGTCTGATGCACTTGGTTTTGCTTTGAAGGCTCAATCACTCGGTGCTGGCGATGGTTCATACCAATTCTTTAAAGATGGCATTGAAAAAGGTATCGGCGAAATCAAAGCTAAGATTCCTGCGGCTGCACCTGTAGTAGAAACTCCTAAGAAAAAGAAAAACTAA
>NZ_JBMLRC010000036.1:0-3810 GCF_049241225.1 Emticicia sp. | reverse complement strand
GTTCCGTAAATCATTTCGGCACGACGTTTTTCGTCTTTTTCAAGCATTAAAGTGGCCGAAATCCAGTTCGACATAATCCACGGATTCCAATTATTGACTGGTTTTGTTTTACTCATCCAACCGTAACTGTCTGATTTTGTGAGCATTGGCTCAAAAATACGTTTGTTGGTTTCGTAGTAAATTCTTTTGCGGAGAAGCTTACTGATTTTATCTAATTTTTCACCAACAAAATAGTCGGCCATGCCCAAAACAGAAGCAGTTTCGGCCGAAAACAAATCTACAACTGGGTTTTCTACATCGGGTAAACCTCTGATGTGGGCAGGAACACCCCAATAACTTTCTTCACAAATCGACCAAACACCGTTCATGATTGTCTCCACGAATCGACCTTTATTTTCTACACTTTCGGCCAAAATCAAATCGGTTAGTGCATTTCGTTTGCCATAAGAAAGTTTTCCATGACGCTCACGGTCGCCCGAACGCACGTAGTCGAGAGAAGTTGTAGCAGAAATTGCCTCAAACTTAAAATCGAGTAGTTTTTCGCCATTTTTTACGATTTCTTGCAAAACACTGTCAGGCACAGCTGCTTGCCATTCTCCGGGAGTTTTGGGGTATGGGTGATATTCTTTGAGCGGAATCAAAGATTTTTTGACATCATCAAGCGAATATTTTTTGGCAAAAATGTTCCGCTGGCTTACTTGGGCAAAAAGTGTGGTGCTAAAAAGCAGTGTTAAAAAGAATGTTATCTTTTTCATTTGTTTGTCGAGGAAAGAGTTTTTAATAACGGTCCATCATATCTAAAATACCACGTACATAGCCAACCGATTCGGCCAAACCACCTTCGGCATTATCGGCGTCTTTTTCGTATTCGATACTCATAACACCTTGATAATTAATATCTTTGAGTGCTTTCATGAGTTTAGGAATATCAATTACACCACGCCCAATCTGGATAGATTCGCTTTTGGCTACCGTTCCATCAACATCTTTTAGGTGCATATCATACATTCGATGTCCGTATTTTTTGATGGCTTCAATCGGATTCATTCCAAGCCTAACTACGTGACCAACGTCAATACAAAGACCGATTCGTTTATCAAGATTCACAATTTTATCATAGACCGTAGCTGGCGTAGGATACACTTCATCACCAGGTCCATGATTATGAATGGCCAGTTTGATGTCGTTTTCTTTCACATATTTTTCAACCAATGGCAGTAAATCGTGATTAGGCACGCCAATTATCATTTTCATACCAGCCGCTTTGGCGTAGCGAAAAGCATTTTTTACTTCAGCTTCGTTTTTCATGTAAATCACTCCACCACCGTAGATATTCAAGCCTGCTTCTTTGAATTTTGAGATAGTTGCTTGAATGTCGCTATCAGTGGCATCGAGCGGAAGATGAAAATTTTTAAGTGCTATGTCTTTGATATTGAGGCGTTTACAAATATCTATGAGTTGGCTCACCGAATATTTTCGTAGCGTATAAGAAGCCAAGCCTATTGTGAGCTTAGGCGAGGCTGCTTTTTGTTGAAATGCTAATGCAGGAACACTCAAGGCTGTTATTCCTAAGTGTTTCAAAAAAGTTTTTCTTGAATAAGTCATCGTTAAAAAAGGTTAGGGTAAATAGATTTTTGATTATTTCCAGTCTTTCAATGGAAGAATTTTTGTCTTTGAATTTACTTTGTTTGCTTCGGGAATCAATAAAACATCGAGAGAAATACTACTATTGGCTGGAATTTTAATTTCAAAACCTACCAAAGTTGTACCCGTATTCGGGGCATCATAATCATGCGAACCTTGGGTTGACCATGTTTTTAGGGTAACATTGCTCGGGCTACTTACTTTCAGTTGCAGTTTTTTGCCTTTTTGCGTGAGTTCGGCCGTTCCATCGTTATTGATTTTTACCTCAGCGGGCGTAAGCATTACCCAACGAACGGTTGTCTCGTTTTCAGCGGCTGTTATTTCATCTTTTACCAAAACGTATTTTTTGTCGATAATGGCCACTCCTCGATTGACGGATGTAGCTTTACCTTTATAAACCGCACTAATATCGCTGACTGAACTCAAAAAGTTTGGATTTTTGGAAGAATGATTGATGGAAGCATACCCTTCAACTTTCTGAAATTCATTATCGAAAGCGAGTGTACTATGGGCTAAATTATTGTAGCGAAACACCTGCCAACGCTCCGAATTTTGTGCCATTCCCCAAAGTTTTACGCCTTTCGATTCGAGCGATTCGTATTCTTGCATGCCAAAATCCATCGACCAGCGTTCGCCGTTGGCATCCATCACAAACGAACCAACATCCATGTGTCCGTGATTGACCGAGGGCGAACCTGCCTTTAAACCCACATAAATGGCATCGGGCTTCGACCACGAAGTTCGCATCATGGCCACAGGATTTTTTCCTTGACCAACCCAAATCATTTCTTTTGGTTCGGTTACTTTTTCTAAACTAATGTCTTTGCCCCAAATCATGGTAGCGGGCAAAAGTCTATCTCGGTGCATTGATTTGTCTTTGCCTTGTAAATACTGTTTTTCGGTGAATAAAAGACTTGAATTTTTGGTTTTATTGGCAAACCAAAACATGGCCGGGCTGAGCCCGCTGCCATTGCCTGCATCAGAATAATTGAAGTTTTTGCCCGAAGAACCCACCATGTTTTGCATGTAGCTCGCCGTTTTTAGAAATCCTGCCGTTGCTGATAAATCAAAATCAGTCTTGAAAACTCGCTGGATTGCGTCTAAAAACATCACATTGAAACTTGTGCCGTAGCCCCAATAATTGTAACCTTCTGGATATGCTCCTTCGGGTTTATAATCTTCCATAGGTAACTTGATTGACTCAATGGCTCGGTCGATTATTTGTTGGGCAAGTGTGGGATTTTCTTCATAAATCGCCAAGGCTCCGTAGGTCATTCCTGCATTACAAACCTGATTCCAGTTGTGTGATGCTCGTAGCCAACTATTGTACTTTTTATCGAGCGATGGCTCAATCCCTTTTTTTAGAATAGCTTCTTTGATGATTGCCTTTGAGGAAGTGGATAAATCATCGTAAAGCCAATCGTAGCCAATCGAAACGCCCATTGTCATTTCGGCTACATCTAAAAAATGACTCGGATTCCAATCGCTGAATTGCGAAACTTTTACGAGTTCGGTTTCGGCTCTTTCTAAATATTTCTTATCTTTTGTAATGCGGTAAGCGTATGACAAGAAAAAGACTCTTCGCAGACATTCTCTTGATTTATCCAACAATCGACGACCAATTTGAATGCGTTCGAGCGTTGGTAACGGAATAATTTTATTGCTTTCATCAATGATGAGTTGATTAAGACTTGACCAAGTTGGGTCGGCAGCTATGTTTTTGCTGATTGCATTTTCTTCGCCCTCGAGTAATAAAATTCGAGGGTGAACGGGCATTTTAGGAGCATCATTGAGGTACTTCAACTGTGCCAAATTCGGGGTTGCGAAGGAAAATATCGCTATAATGGATAGAATTACTTTAGTTTTCATTGCTTTTTAATATTACCCTTTAGGTGAAAGTTTGATAATTACATTTACTTGCCCAGTTTGATTTGGTAAGCGGAGCATCAATCTCGAATGACCTGTGTTCAATTTTTCGGGAGCTTTCTGTAAAGCTGATTCGACAGTAAACTCAAGGCCTTTGGGTGAAATAATCTCTGCTTCGAGTGTTTTTGAGGTAATGGTTGCGTTTCGCAAAATTGCTTTTCCACCTTTCACGAGTTCGATTGTATTGGCGGTTGTCATTCCCCAAGCTACTTCGGTGCTTTTTGATAAAGTGTGACTATC
>NZ_JBMLRC010000035.1:2803-11675 GCF_049241225.1 Emticicia sp. | reverse complement strand
GAAGGCTACATCAAAGAAGCATTCGATTTAGCCGCCAAAGCTGACCCAACTGCTGAGTTGTATTACAACGATTATAACATTGAGCAACCTGCCAAACGCAAAGGAGCAATTGAGCTTATCAAGAAGTTACAAGCAAGCGGAACCAAAATCAATGGTGTTGGTATTCAAGGACACTGGAATCTTACGGGGGCATCGCTCAAAGATATAGAAGAATCAATCATTGAATTTTCAAAGTTGGGCCTTAAAGTAGCCTTTACCGAACTCGACATTACAGTTTTACCAAACCCATGGGATTTGAAAGGAGCAGATGTGAATCAAAACTTTGAAGGCAGTCCATTCATGAACCCCTACCCTTCTGGGCTTCCTGATTCGGTTCAGCAATCATTGGCCAGCCGCTACGAAGGGTTATTCAAAATATTTATTAAGCATCAGGATAAAATCAGTCGAATTACATTTTGGGGAGTCAATGATGGGCATTCTTGGCTGAATGGCTGGCCAATTAAAGGCAGAACCAATTATCCACTTCTTTTCGATAGAGCATATCAACCAAAACCAGCCTACAACGCAGTAATAAATTTAAAATAATCTAATAAAACCCTAAGAAAAAGCGATGAGTACAGAAACACATAAACTAACGGTCATAGAAAAGATAGGTTATAGCTTAGGCGATTTAGCAGCAAACCTTATTTTTCAAACATTAATGACATTTTTGGCGTATTTTTATACTGATGTCTATAAAATTCCTGCGGGAGCAGCCAGTATCATTATTTTTATAGGTGGATTTTTTGGTGCTTTTTTCAATATCCTGATGGGTATAATTGCCGACCGTACTAATACTCGTTGGGGAAAATTCCGACCATGGGTTTTATGGACTTCAGTACCCTTTGGAATTATCTCGCTATTAGCTTTTTCAACTCCCGATTTTGGTGAAACTGGTAAAATTATCTACGCTCTCGTAACTTATTTTTTACTTGTAATTGTTTACTCGGCAAGTAATCTACCCTATTCGGCACTTAGTGGAGTAATTACGGGCGATATGAAAGAACGTAATAGTCTTTCTTCTTATCGATTTGTGGCGGTAATGGTTGCTCAGTTCATTATTCAATCATTATTATTGCCATTAGCTTTATCGTTAGGACATGGAAATAAAGCCGAAGGATTCGAAAAAGTAATGTTATTCTTTGCAATAGTTGGAGTTATATGCCTGATAATCACCTTTTTAACTACAACGGAAAGGATTGTACCAGTTACCGAAGAAAAAAGTAGTATTAAGCAAGATTTAACCGACTTATCACGTAATAAACCATGGGTGATAATGTTATTAGTTACTATTTTTGTCTTCATAACATTAGCACTGAAAGGCGGTATGTATATTTATTATTTCAAGTATTATCTTGACCCTACTGCCCAAGCTAATTATCTTGAAAGCATCGGATTTAATACTTTTATAAAAGGCCTGAATGCCACAATTACGGGCTTTGGTCTAGGAAAATTTGAATGGCCAGAAGATGCTCCAACATCAGCAAATAGCCTTTTCAATGCGGGTGGAATCATTTTCATGATTTTCGGGATTATGTTTACAAAACCACTTGCTGATAGATTTGGTAAAAGAAATATCTTTGGAATCTTCCTTGCACTCTCAGCCTTATGCCTTATAGCTTTCAATTTTTATGACAAAGATGCCATAGGAATCGTTTTTCTTACTCAAATCTTACACGGATTTACGTATGGAGTAACAATTCCGCTCCTTTGGGCAATGATTGCCGACGTAGCCGATTATTCTGAATGGAAAAATAATCGCCGTGCAACCGCCATCATATTTTCAGCCATGATTTTTGGTTTAAAGATTGGATTGAGCGTAGGTGGAGCAGTTGGAGCTGCATTGCTTTCAACATTTGGCTATGTGGCCGAGCAAGCCACCCAAACCCCAGAAACAGTTTCTGGAATCAAACTATCCGTAAGTATTTATCCGGGCTTAGTTTTTCTTATTGCATGTCTTTTGCTTTTTGGTTATAAAATCAATAAAGCCATGGAAACACAAATAGAATCAGACTTAAAACAAAGAAGAAAGTAGTTAATAGTAACCAATTAAAACAATGCCAGAAGAAAGTATCGCACACATCGATTTTGATGTTTTAAATCAAAACTCGATTTCACAACCTCTCGTAAAACATATTTTTACGGCTGACCCATCAGCTCATGTTTTTGATGGGAAGATTTATATTTATCCATCGCACGACATCGACGCAGGAATTGCTTTTGATGATTTAGGAAGTCATTTTGCTATGGAAGACTACCACGTTCTTTCGATGGATTCTATTGATAGTGAAGCAGTTGACCACGGTGTGGCTCTGCACGTAAACGACGTACCTTGGGCCACTCGCCAAATGTGGGCACCTGATGCAACTCGCAAAAACGGCAAATATTACCTATACTTTCCTGCAAAAAAAGCCGATGATATTTTCCAAATTGGGGTTGCGGTTTCAGACTCTCCAACTGGCCCTTTTGTAGCCGAGCCACAGCCAATCGAAGGTAGTTATAGCATTGACCCAGCAGTTTTTGAAGATAAAGATGGTAGTTTTTACCTCTATTTTGGTGGAATTTGGGGAGGTCAATTACAGAAATACCGCAATAATCAGTACGATGCAGCGAACGAAGAGCCCCTTTCGCACGAACCTGCCCTTTGCCCAATTATAGCCAAACTAAGCGATGATATGCTACAATTTGCTGAAACGCCAAGAGAGGTAAAAATTTTAGACGAAAATGGCGAGCTTCTTTTAGCAGGAGACAACGACCGTCGATTCTTTGAAGCTCCTTGGGTGCACTACTATAATGGCAAGTATTATTTCTCGTATTCTACGGGCGATACTCACTTCATTTGCTACGCAACAGGCGATAACCCTTACGGACCTTTTACCTATCAAGGCAGAATTTTAAACCCTGTTGTTGGTTGGACATCGCATCATTCAATCTGCGAAGTTGATGGAAAATGGTACTTATTCTATCATGATTCGAGCCTTTCGGAAGGTGTTACTCATTTACGAAGTGTAAAAGTCACTGAAATTACATACGATTCGGAAGGAAAGATTCAGACGATTGACCCTTATTTAGATTAAAAACACAGATAGTGAAAAAGCTAACTACACAATTTCCCAAAATATTAATATTGTTGGGGTGGTTGTCTGTAATGGAGGGATGCGTCGAACCTTACACTCAATCAATTAGTACAAATAGTAAGATAATTATTGTTGAAGGTTTACTCGCAAACGATGTAAACCTTCGACCTATCTTATTGAAAGAATCGCTGCCTTCGGCTTCGGGAAGTAGCAATATTAATCCAATCAGAGGAGCAAAAGTTTCGGTGGTAGTCAATGGTAGCACAACTATTGCTCTCACCGAAAAACAAGAAGGCACCTACTATTTTGATAGCAATTTTAAGGGTGAAATTGGAAGTACCTACCAACTGAAATTCACTACCGCCGATGGTAAAATTTTTGAATCTAAAGTTGAAAAGCTTTTAGCTCCAGTTGCTATCGAAAAGGTTAGTCATTTACTTGATGCTGAAGGAATTTCAAATGCCGAAGGCAAAACGAGTGCTGGACATAAACTTTATGTCGATATTCAAGACCCCGCCAATGCTCAAAACCAATATTTGTGGGAATGGACGCTCTACGAAAAACAGAATGTTTGTCAGACTTGCATCGGCGGCTATTATTACCGAACTCCTGCACCTTACGGGGCTTGTGTAGAAGACGCCTTACTCAAACGATATAACAATATTTTTGATTACGCCTGCGAAACAAGCTGTTGGGAAATTGTCCGTTCTACCCAATTGGTTGTTAATAATGACGAACTTTCCAACGGAAAACTCATCAAAAATCAGTATATTGGCACTATGCCGGTCTTTCAATACACGGGTGCATTGCTCGATGTAAGCCAATATTCTATTTCAAAAGAAGCCTATAATTTTATCCGACTCAGCCAAAAACAAGGCATCGAAACTGGTGGTCTTGCCGATACGCCTCCCGCTGCTTTGATTGGAAACGTAAGTTCGGTCAATGACCCAACAATCAATACTTCTGGATATTTTATTGTGGCTGGAAAAGCAACCGCACCTCATTGGCTCGACAAACAAGATGTCTTCCAACAGCAAGTTGTACCCGTCGGACTTTTAGGTGGCCGAGCAACTAAGTATGAGCCAGCAGGCCCGAGTACGGTGCGTCCACCGCTTGCCCCGTGTGTCAATAGTGCTACTCGAACCAATCAACAGCCCAAAGCTTGGATTAACTAAAAATCAAATGAAATTCTATTTACTTCTACTAAAATTTACCCTTTTTAGTCTGTTGGCTAATGCTCAATTTTCGGTTCGTGGTAGTATCAGAGACGAAGACACAAACGAGTTATTGATTGGGGCAACCATTACTTTTAGCACGGGCGAAAAAGCGATTTTAAGCAACGAAAAAGGTGAGTTTAGCACACAATTGAAAACATCAAAAACTACCATTACAATCAAATATATTGGGTATAAAGCCTATACAGCAAAGCTAAATTTGAATGAGCAAACGCAGCCTTTGGTGTTTCTTTTGAAAAAAAATGAAAACGAATTGGCCGAAGTAGTAGTAAAAAACGATGCCTCATTGCAGGAAACCGAGCGGCCATTACTGGGTGTTAATACACTGAATATCAAGACAATCAACAAACTACCAACGCCCTTGGGCGAGACTGATATTTTAAAAGGATTGCAAATGTTGCCGGGTGTAAACAGTGTTGGCGAGGCATCCAACGGGCTGAATGTAAGAGGTGGAACTACCGACCAAAACTTAATCTTACTCGATAATGCCCCTATCTTCAACCCAACGCATATGTTTGGTTTATTTTCGGCATTTCCTTCGGATGCTATTTCGGGTTTGCAGCTTTTCAAAGGTAATATCCCCGCAAAATATGGTGGCCGCACGGCATCCGTATTGGATATTTCGCTGAGTAATCCATCTTTAACTAAATTCAGCTTAAACGGTGGAATTAGTATGGTATCAGAAAAGTTGCGTTTAGATATTCCAGTTATTAAAGATAAAGTTGGTTTACTCATTGCGGGGCGTGGCTCGTTTAATGATTTTATTTTGCCCATTGTTTCTCCGAAATTCAAAGAGATGAAATCAAACTTTGGCGATATTGCCGCCAAATTATTTTTCAAACTGGGTAGTAAAAATACCATTTCGCTGTCAAATTATTTGAGTTATGATTTCTTCCAAACCGAGCTTTTGGGAACAATCAATAGTGTAAATGCCACCTCGACCCAATTCCGTTATAAAACCAATAATATTTCGGGTAAGTGGATTTACGCCATCAACTCAAAAAATTTGATTGAAACCATTGTGGTAAACTCCGTTTATCAGCCAGATATTTTACTCCCCGAACTCAATTCGGCCAATAAAGTAAAAGTTTCGCAGCAGATTTCTTACCAACAACTGAAAAGCAATTACCGTCATACAAGCAATAATAATGCTATTGAAATTGGTTTTGATGTACTAAAATACGGCATAAATCCTGGCGAACTGATACCTAATAAGAGCGAATCGGTAGCCGCTAAAACGACTGATAAAGAATTTGGGTTGGAAAGTGGTATTTATATTTCAGACGAAATTAAGGTGAATGAAAAATTGGATATTTCGGCGGGTTTACGCTATTCAAATTTCATGAATTTAGGGCCTGCTACTGTCAGACTCTATGCCGAAAATGAGCCAAAAAGAGATAATACAGTGGTTTCAACACAAGATTATACGCAAAATAAAGTATCAAAATCTTATGGTGGACTCGAACCAAGACTCGGTTTGAAATATGCAATTAGTCAATCTTTAAACCTAAAATTTGGGTATAATCTTTCACGACAATACCTCCAACAAATCTCAAATACTACTACCCCGCTTCCTACTTCTCGTTGGAAATTGGCCGATTTTCATATCAAACCGCAAGTTAGTCAGTTGGCAACTATTGGCGTAACAAAAAATCTATCTGATGAACTTTACCAATTGGGTGTGGAAGTTTATTACCGAAAATCGCAAAATGTGATAGATTTTAAATCAGGGGCAGATTTTTTCTTGAAGAATTTCCCCGAAACCGAACTTTTGCAAGGATTTAACAAAAGTTACGGCATTGAATTGATGGCCTCGAAAGAAAAAGGAATGCTCACTGGCTGGATAAACTATACGTATGCGAGGTCGTTGAATAAAATTAATGAAGGTAATTTGCCCGAGCAACGCATCAATAATGGTAATTTTTATGCTGCTAACTACGACCGACCGCATACCGTAAACGCAAGCATCGTCATTGGGCAAGGGAAACACCACGATTTTTCGTTTAATTTTACTTATTCAACGGGGCGTCCGTTTACAACGCCACAGGGTTATGTTGAGTTTAATAATAACCTACTTCCTTATTATTCAGACCGCAACAACGCCCGAATTCCTGACTATCATCGACTTGATTTTGCCTGGAATATTTACAACCCAAAAATGAATCCAAACCGCAGATTTAAAGGTAATTGGGCTTTTTCGGTCTATAATTTATACGGACGAAAAAATCCATATTCTGTTTTCTACAGAGCCGAAAACCGAGTGTTGAACCCTTATAAATTGACGATTTTTGGGTCGCCAATACCATCATTAGCTTATAAGTTTACTTTCGAGTAAGCTTATAAGCCAAAACCATAATCTCGCTCAACCTTACAGATGCGAGTTTTGTAGGCTTTGTACCATTCTTTTCGGCCTGTTTGCTGAGCAATTTGATGCTCGGCATTTTGTTTCCAGTGTTTAATATCCTCCAAACTTTCCCAGTAAGAAACCGTAATTCCTATTTCATTTCTGGCCGATTCTATGCCTAAAAATCCTTTCATCTGGCTACCCAATTCAACCATTCGTTGAGCCATATCGCCATAATTATTATCAATTTCAGTACGAATTGATGTAAAAATCACGGCATAGTACGGTGCAGGTGGTGTGTTTGCTATCATGTAAAAAAAGCTTGTATAAATAAAACAAAAAAGTCACTCACCACGAGGCGAATGACTTATTGAAAGTGAATTTAGCAAATTTATTTTAGATACCAAATATTCCCATTTTTGGTAGCATACATAGTAAGTTGATGATTCTCTGTAAGTTTATTCAATTCTGCCTTGGCTTCTTCAAGACTTTTATTGGCCAAAACAGCAAATTCTTTGGCAGTTAAACTCTTATAATGCTCAAAGAGAAATTTCCAACCAGCATCAAAACTGTGTTTGGTAATATCACTTTTCAAGACTTTTAGCTTGTTTTCAAACTCCGAATAAGGCTTTGCTCCGTATAAAAACAAAGCATTATTTTCTTTATCAGTAAAAAACAACGACGGAAAACCACGAACACCCATCTGGCGTGCCAGTGCCAAATCTTCTTGAAAAAGAGTTTGGGCTTTCCCATCAAAATCTTGCTTTAATTTCACAGCATCAAGCCCCACTTCTTGAGCCGCTTGCTCGATAAACTGCCATTTGGTAATGTTCTTTTTTTCAAGAAAAACCATTTCCCTGATTTTTCTTAAAAACAAAATCGCCTTTGCATTATCTTGTATTTGAGCCGCCTTAAACGCTATCGAAGGTGGATACGATGACGGGAGCGGGTCTTCTAACCAAACATCACCATCAATTGGCATTTCGTAGTGATGGCTCACTTCGTCCCAATGATGAGCCACATCGCTTGGTTTACTAATACCTCCACTGTTATACGACCAATCTTTAAGCAAACCGCCCATGTGGTATTCGACTTCTAAATGTTCGCCGTATTCCAACTTCATGCGTCGTAATTGTGGTTCAATTCCCCAACAAGATGAACAAATAGGGTCAGTAAAATAAATAACCTTTATTGATTTTTGCTGAATTGTAGCATCAAATTTTACGGTAGATTCGGAAGTTTCGGTGCCGCAGATACCCGTTTCAATATCGCACAGCATGGGGTTTGAATTTTGCATTTTTGTTAACATTTGAGCGTTGCATGGATTTAGTAATACACTTAAAACCAAAAGTTTGATGTAGATTTTCATTTTTTATTCTGTACTTTTCAAAACAGATGATATAAATTTATGGCCATCGGGTATGAACCTAATTGCACTAAAATTATGTTGCAAAGGTGCAACTAAGATAAATGCTTGTCAATTAGTCAAAAAAAGATGACTACTGATTTTGAAAAAATGAAAGAAATAAAATGCCCTGCCGAAGAACTGCTAAAATCAATTGCAGGAAAATGGAAACCCATGATTTTACGACTCGCCATTGACGCACCTGTGCGATTTAATGCACTCTTACGCCAACTGGAAGGCTCAAATAAACAAGCCATTGCAACGGCCCTGAAAGAATTAGAAGCAGAGGGAATTCTGACTAAACAGACTATTCAGCTAAAACCGCTACACATAGAATATAGCTTATCGGAAAAAGGAAGAAAAATAGTGCCGCTTCTACAACAATTGGAAGATTTTTAAAAACAAAAAGCACCGATGATTACGAATCGGTGCTTTTTGTTGATGGTTACGTTTAAAAAAACGCTTATTTTCCTTTACGCTCAATCTCACGCAAATTCTCCATTTTCTTATTACGCAAGAAGCCTGTAATATCTTCAAAGTGTTCTCGCACTCGTTTGTTGCCAAATTCAAATACTTTATTGGCCAGACCTTCCAAGAAATCACGGTCGTGAGAAATCAAGATAATTGTACCTTCAAACGCACGCAGGGCATCCTTCAAAATGTCTTTGGTTTTCAAATCCAAGTGGTTGGTAGGCTCATCGAGAATCAATAAATTTACTGGTTCGAGCAAAAGTTTAATCATTGCCAAACGAGTTTTTTCTCCACCCGAAAG
>NZ_JBMLRC010000035.1:0-2703 GCF_049241225.1 Emticicia sp. | reverse complement strand
CTGGTTCGAGCAAAAGTTTAATCATTGCCAAACGAGTTTTTTCTCCACCCGAAAGTACACGCACTTTCTTGTTAATATCATCGCCACGGAACATAAAAGCACCCAAAATGTCTTTGATTTTGGTACGAATTTCGCCTACAGCAATATTATCAATCGTCTGAAAAACGGTTAAATCTTCATCCAATAACGAGGCTTGATTTTGAGCAAAATAGCCAATCATTGAGTTATGGCCAAGTTTTATGCTTCCTTCAAAGTCAATTTCTCCCATAATGGCTTTCACCAACGTAGATTTACCTTCTCCGTTTCGACCTACAAAAGCGATTTTTTCTCCTCTTTCAATCGTTACCGAAGCATCTTTAAAAACTAAATGGTCGCCGTAGCTTTTGCTTACATTTTCTACAATTACAGGGTAATTTCCTGAGCGTGGAGCTGGCGGAAACTTCAAACTCAAAGCCGATGTATCTACTTCATCTACCTCCACAATTTCGAGTTTTTCGAGCATTTTCACCCTCGACTGCACCTGCAAAGTCTTTGAGTAAGTACCCTTAAACCTATCAATAAATTCTTGCGTTTCGGCAATCATTTTTTGTTGGTCGTTATATTGTTTTTGCTGTTGTTCTTGGCGTTCTTTTCTAAGCTGCTGGTATTGCGTATAGTTCACTTTGTAGTCGTAAATACGCCCCATTGTCACCTCAATCGTGCGATTCGTGATGGTATCAACAAAAGCCCTATCGTGCGAAATCACAATTACGGCTTTGGCGTTATTCATCAAGAAATCTTCGAGCCACTGAATCGACTCAATATCCAAGTGATTGGTCGGCTCATCGAGCAGAATTAGGTCAGGATTTTGAAGCAAAATCTTGCATAATTCGATACGCATTCTCCATCCACCACTAAATTCGGCGGTTGGGCGAGTAAAATCGGCTCTCGTAAAACCCATTCCGAGAAGTGTTTTTTCTACTTCGGCATCGTAGTTTACTTCTTCTACTGAATAATATTTTTCACTCAATTCCGATACTCGTTCAATGATTTTCATGTAATCATCTGACTCATAATCGGTACGAGTTTCGAGCTGATGGTTGAGTTCGTCCATCTCATTTTTCATATCCAATACCGCCGAAAATGCCTTTGAGGCCTCTTCAAAAACCGTACTGTCATCTTGCGTCAGTAAATGCTGCGGAAGGTAGGCAATTACAGCATCTTTTGGAGCAGAAATTTTTCCACGAGTGGGTTTATCGACACCTGCAATAATTTTGAGCAAGGTAGATTTTCCTGCTCCGTTTTTGCCCATGAGGGCTATTTTATCTTTTTCGTTGATATTGAAAGTAATATCACTAAACAGCGTTCCACCATTGAACTCAACTGCCACATTATCGACTGAAATCATGCTCTTTTTTAAAATTAAGGTGCAAAGATACGGCGGAGGAATGAAGAATGTAGAATTGAGAATGTAGAATTTATCATCCACCTCTATAAATCACTAATAATCAAACAGTTACAATCATTTCTCAATTAATACTTTTACTAAATTTCTTGAAAATCAAGCAATAAAAAATACTTCAAATATAAAACTCCGAACTGTGTTTGATTTCTTTCAATACAAAAGTGCTGTTCAGTACCCCAATATTTTCAATTTTTGAGAGTTTGTATTTGATAAAATCATGGTATTCTTCCAAACTATTCACGTGGATTTTCAGTACAAAATCAACTTGTCCAGCTAGGTGATAACATTCTTGTACTTCTTCTAATTTCTGAATTTCCTGCTCAAAATTTTCGATAAATGCCTCATTATGGTATCGCATCGACACTTGGCAAATAGAGGTTACCGATTTGTTTATCAGGTCTTTATCTAAAATGGCCACGTATTTTTTTATAAATCCCAAACTCTCCAAACGCCTGATTCGGTCATAAATCGGCGAAGGTGTGAGTTTCAACTGACTGGCTATTTCTTTAGCAGTTTTTTTAGCGTCTTTCTGTAAAATCCTAAGGATAATTTTATCGGTTTCGTCCAATTGTTCCATAATACAATAAAATTTATTTCAGATGAAGTATAAATATATCAAGATTCAGTAAAATTAACTGTCATAATCATGATTAAAAACTATTTTTACTGATTTTGCTTCAAAATAAACAACTTTATTACTCATATACTACTTTTGTAAGTAAATATTACTTCGAGAAAATACACTTCATCAACAAATTATACAATGAACACGACTAAAATTTTGGTAGTCGGGGCAAATGGACAGCTTGGGTCGGTTCTGACACAAGCTCTTCAAACAAAATACGGAATCGAGCAAGTTATCGCCTCTGATTTGTATCAAAAACCCGACTTTAATGGCAATTTTGAAATACTCGACGGCACAAATTTCAATCAACTACACGAAATTGTGGTTCGTCACGGCATCACGCAAATCTATCATTTGGCGGCAATTCTTTCTGCCAATGGCGAAAAAGACCCACTTCGCACGTGGGATATAAACATGAAAGCCTTACTAAATGTACTGGAAGTAGGCCGAATCGAGAACATTGACAAAATATTTTACCCAAGTTCAATCGCTGTTTTTGGTAATTCAGCCCCCAAAGGCACTTGTCCGCAGGAAACTTTCTTAGACCCAAGTACAGTTTACGGCATCAGCAAAGCCACAGGCGAAAATTGGGCAAATTATTATTTCAATCGTTATGGTTTAGATGTGCGTTCGT
>NZ_JBMLRC010000034.1:0-39050 GCF_049241225.1 Emticicia sp. | reverse complement strand
TCACAAGAGGAAGTGACATGGTTGGTAAAAAAGCTGACGGTAGAGATTTACCAACTGTAAATATCAACGAGAAAACATTTGGTTTCAGAGTTGGAGCTCCAATCATCAAAGATAAATTATTTATTTTTGCAAACTTTGAGAGCTTTACAAGTTCTACACCTGCACTTACTTGGTCAGCTAACCGCTCTGGTGCAACTGGTAACGTATCTCGTACTACTTACGCTGACTTACAAGATTTGGCTGGTTTCATGAGTACTAATTTTGGTTGGGAAGCTGGTGAACTTGATGGTTTCAATAATGAAATCAATAGTAGAAAAGGATTGGTACGTTTAGACTATAACATCAACAACAATCATAAATTATCAGTGCGTTATTCACACCATGATTCTGGTTCAGATGCTCTCATTAGTAATAGTAACAGTAGTAACACTGCTGGTAATGGTAACCGTACAAACTCGGCATTAGCATTATCACCACAAAACACTGGTTATAAAATTGCTGATAACACTCGCTCATTTGTAGCTGAATTAAACTCTAACTTCAATGGTAAATTTGCTAACAACTTAATTGCTACTTACAATAAGCAAATCGAAGACCGTACGTACCGTACTGGTATTTTCCCAACGGTTGATATCTTGAATGCAGGAAGTACTTATACTTCAGTAGGTTTCGACCCATTCACGCCTAATAATAAATTGAATTATTCTACGTTCAACGTAACGAATAACTTGAGTTATTTTGCTGGAAAACACAATATTACTTTTGGTTTATCTTACGAAGCATTCCAATCTAACAACGTGTTCTTCCCAGCATCGAATGGTGTTTGGGTATTTAACTCTATCGCTGACTTCAAAACAGCTGCTTTGGCTTTTAAAGCTAATCCAAATCTTGCTGTATCGCCAGTTACTGTAAACCGTTTCAACTACCGTTATTCATTGTTGCCAGATGGTGGAGAGCCTTTACAAACATTGAAGCAAAATACATACTCAACTTACTTACAGGACGAATATTCTGTTAACGACCGTTTGAAAGTTACTGCGGGTGTTCGTTTAGATGTGTTTGACTATAATGATAAGTTGGCCGAAGACTTCAACAACCCAGTTGTAGCAGGTTTAACTTATAAAGATGAGAATAATGCTGACTTGAAAGTTTCAACAGGTGCTTTCCCAAGTAATAAAGTAATCGTAACTCCTCGTTTAGGTTTTAACTATGATGTGAAAGGTGATAAAAGCACGCAAATCCGTGGTGGTACTGGATTGTTCGTTTCACGTATTCCACAAGTATTGGTATCTAACCAATTGGGTAACAATGGTGTAAATACAGCGGTATTGAACTTTACAAATACAACTGCTTATCCGTTTACTACAGACCCAAGCCGTTATAAACCAGCAACAACAGATATCACGAGACTTCCAGCTTACGTAATCAATGCTTCAACAGATGACCTTAAAAATCCAATCATTTGGAAAAGCAGCTTAGCGATTGACCAAAAATTACCTTGGGGATTAATCGGTACAGTTGAAGGTATTTATAATGATAATATCCAAGCTCTTCGTTATATTGATGGTAACTTGAAGTCACCAACAAACAAGTTTAATGGCCCAGATACTCGTGACCGTTTCCCAGCTTCTGGTTTGTCAGGTGCTGCTGTTAACCCAGCACGTTTCATCAACACAGCTAATACAAACGCATTTATTTTGACTAATACTACAGAAGGTTTCTCTTACTCTTTAACAGCTAAAATTGAGAAAGTAGCTACTAAAGGTTTCAGTGGAATGATTGGTTATACTTATGCTAAAGCTAAAGATTTACAATCAGTTGCAAGTACAGTATTAGCTAATATCCCGACAGTACGAGGACAAAACTACTTGACTCCTTCTTGGTCAGATAACGATTTACGTCACCGTTTTGTAGGTTATGTAAACTATCGCATCAATTATGGTGGTAAATTAGGTGGTTCTACAATGTTTACTTTGGGTATGGTTTCAAACAGTGGCTTTAAAGTTTCTTACACTTATGGTAATGACTTGAATGGTGATGGTCAAAACAATGACCTTATCTTTGTTCCAAACAAAGCTTCAGAACTTACTTTCGCTCCATTGACAGTAGGATCGGGTGCATCGGCAGTTACTTTCTCAGCTGAACAACAAGCTACAGCATTTGAAACATACATCAGCAATCACCCTTATTTAAGCACAAAACGTGGACAATACTCAGAAAGAAACGGTGCTGCTGTGCCATCTTTAACTCGTTTTGACTTCACAGTTGAGCAAGATTTTTATGTAGCAACTGGCAAAAAAGGAAAGAAAAATACTATCCGTTTACGTTTTGATATATTGAACGCAGGTAACCTTCTTAACAACAAGTGGGGAGTTGCTATGTCAACAACAGGTACCAACCCGTTGAGCTTAGCTTCTATCAGTGCTGCTGGTGTTCCTTCTTACCGTATGGCTACACAAGTAGTAGATGGTTCAACTATCTTATTACGTGATGCTTTTGTGAAAAGTATTAACATCAATAACGTTTGGCAAGGACAATTCGGAATTCGTTATATTTTCGAATAATTCTTTCAAAAATGTATTTTACCAAAAACCCTCACTCTTTAGTGGGGGTTTTTGCATTATCCGACCCCTACAAACTATGAACAAACGACGTATCTTTGAGCAAAAAATCTTCTCATTGTTTTGTGATAACAAACATGACACACAGAAACTGGTGCGTTTATTATACGAACGTTTTGATGTGGAGAGTTATGATTATGAAGATGATGAGGTTTGGAATTTGGTTGAAAATTACTTTATCAATAAGGTAATTCCACACAAAATTGAAGTTCGTAAAGCTGGAATCGATTTTCTGAAAGAGAAATGGTTTATAGAGTTACTATCCTTATCGGATAACCCACATCCAAACGAACCAGTAGGGCAGTTTAAGTATAATCTTTGGAGACACGACCTTTCTAAGTTTTCAGTTCAAGAGGCCTACGGATATGCTGTACACGATTTCAAGAATCCTAAGCCAACCCAGTCTTTGTTCCAACGAGCGTGGCATCATCATAAATTACAAAATAGCCACCATCCTGAGTATTGGTTGAGTGTAGAACGCAACGGAACTACAACGCCTCTACCAATGCCAAGCATTTATGTAGCCGAGATGATAGCCGATTGGATTGGTGCTTCGATAAGTTACGGTACTAATTTTCAGGAATGGCTACCCAAAAACTTACCACAGTTTTTATGGCATCCATATACTGCCAATCTTACAGCTGATTATCTTTCAAAGATGGGATATAAGGTCAGAAAGGAAGAACAGAAGTTGTATTTAGAATAGATATTTCTTTGGGTCTGTACCGTAGGTCTGACCCAAAGGAATATAAAGATAATGGTCAGACCTGTGGAACAGCTCCGTATAAACCAGCAACCACTTCAACTACTTTATCAATTTCTTCGGCTGTATTATATTTTCCGAAAGAGAAACGTACATTTCCACGCTCTGGTTGTACATTTAAAGCTCCTAATACGTGCGAGCCAACATCCGAGCCACTTGTACAGGCACTACCTCCCGAACACGAGATTTGGGCTATATCGAGGTTGAAAAGCAACATATCGTTGTCTTCGCTTGGTGGGAGGCTCACATTCAGAACCGTGTAAAGGCTACGCTCTAAATTATCCGAGTCGCCATTGAATCGTACGTCTGGAATAGCCGCTTTCAGTTTTTCGATCATTCTGCTTTTTAAGCCTTCAATGTGCGTTTTGTGTTGCTCCATTTCTTTGTAGGCAATTTCGAGGGCTTTTGCCAAACCTACAATTCCATAAACGTTTTCTGTACCGCCACGCATATTGCGTTCTTGTGAGCCACCGTGTATGAATGGGTGAATTTTGCTATCGGCATTGATATACAAAAAACCTACACCTTTAGGGCCGTGAAATTTATGAGCAGCACCAACCAGAAAATCTATCTTCGTATTTTGTACATCGTGCTTATAATGCCCCATCGTTTGTACAGTATCCGAATGAAAGATTGCATTGTATTTTTTGCAGATTTCGCCTACTTTTTCTAAATCAATGAGATTACCGATTTCATTATTTCCGTGCATCAACGAAACCAAACTTCGTGGCTTTGTACTTAACAATTCTTCCAAATGCACTAAGTCAACGTGGCCTTTTTCATCAAGATTTACGAGACTTAGCTCAATTGTGCCTTGTTTTGCCAAATATTCAAGCGTATGTAGCACCGCATGATGCTCAGTTGGTGAAGTAATGGCGTGTTTGAGTCCAAAAGTATCAATGCTACAGGTAATGGCTGTATTATCAGCTTCCGTACCGCCCGAAGTAAAGAAAATCTCTGACGGAGAGGCATTAATAAGACCTGCTACGGTCTTACGTGCCTTTTCGATAGCCGAGCGTACTTGTCGCCCGTGCGAGTGAATCGATGAAGGATTACCGAAGTTTTCGGTCATTAGCGGTAACATTGCCTGCAAAACTTCATCATCAAGGCGAGTTGTAGCGGCATTATCTAAATAAATTTTAGGCATTGGTAAGGCGTGTAATGAATAATGTTTAATGCGTAACGATTAATGATTGAAACATTAACATACAAAAATAATATTTGGTTTTTAATATTACAACCCACTGTTTTGATAGACTAAGGCGAATATTATTTGGTTTTGTGCTATAAATGTGAAAATTTATAGCCTTTCTTGAAGGTGTACAACAATTACTGCGGACTGTTGACCCTCGACCGTGGACTAATTACAGCTCCACACTCACATTTCGCTTGAAGGCCGCCCCAAAATCAATCATTGATTCGGTTTTCAAGATTCCAGAAATATGGTCTATTTTATCATATAACACACTTCTCATATGTTCGTTCGATTTCGCTACAATTCTAATATAAAGTGTGTACTGCCCCGTAATGTAATAACACTCTGTCACTTCAGGAATTTTACGTAATTCTTCGATGATGGTTTTTGAATCAGAATCTTCTTTCAGCACTAAACCCGTAAAAGCACTCCATTCGTAGCCCAATTTACGTTCGTCGAGTATAATTCCTGCACCTTTTAGAATTCCGATTTTTTTCATACGAGTCACTCGCTGATGCACCATTGTGTTCGATATATTGAGGTTTTTGGCTATCTCGGAGTAGGGTTTTCTACCATCTTTTTCGAGTTGAATCAAGATTTTCTTATCAAACTCATCTAAATTATTTTCATTTATCATAAGTTAATATGCTTTAATATTGCTGTTTGTTAAAGAAAAAATTCTTTTCAATGTAATAAAAAAGTAAATATAACTTGTTTATGAAAATAATCAAGTCATTTTAACATATTTGAATCGTATTTCAAATATAAATTTATCAATGAGTAAAATGCTATTTTATCATTGGTCATTAATCATCAACTATCATGCTTACAGATATTTCACTCAGCGAACAACTAATCGAATTAGAAGAACGCTACGGAGCTCATAACTATCACCCAATTTCGGCCGTCCTTGACCGTGGAGAAGGCGTGTATGTTTGGGATGTTGAAGGCAAAAGATATTATGATTTTCTTTCGGCCTATTCGGCTGTTAATCAAGGGCATTGTCATCCTCGAATCATTAATGCACTCATAGAGCAATCGCAGAAACTCACGCTTACCTCTCGAGCGTTTTACAGCTCAATGTTGGGGCGTTATGAAGAATATATCACCAATTATTTTGGTTATGACAGGGTTTTGCCGATGAATACGGGCGTTGAAGCAGTAGAAACAGCTTTAAAACTTTGCCGCAAATGGGGCTATCAAGTAAAAGGAATTCCAGAAAGTAAAGCCAAAATAATATTTGCAGGAGGAAATTTTCACGGACGCACTTTATCGGTAATCTCAGCATCGACTGACCCAACTGCCCGTAAAGAATTTGGGCCTTACATGACTGGTTTCGAGACGGTTCCGTATAATAATATCGAAGCACTCGAAGAAGCACTCATGAGCGACCCCTATGTGGCTGGATTTATTTTTGAGCCAATTCAGGGCGAAGCGGGGGTAGTTGTGCCAGATGATGAATATTTAAGAGAAGCCTATCGTTTGTGCAAAGCCAGTAATGTGCTTTTTATTGCCGATGAAATTCAGACAGGTATCGCTCGCACAGGTAAATTGTTGGCTATCAATCATGTAGGTGTTAGGCCAGATGTGGTTATTCTCGGAAAAGCCCTTTCGGGGGGTGTATTGCCTGTATCGGCAGTTTTGGCTGATGATGAAGTGATGCTTACGATTAAGCCAGGCGAACACGGCTCAACTTACGGCGGAAATCCTTTGGCTTGTGCAGTAGCGATGGAGGCTCTACAAGTGGTAAAAGATGAGAATTTGGCCGATAATGCCGATTATTTGGGGAAAATTTTCCGTGCCGAAATGCAAAAATTGGTGAATGAAACAAATATCGTTACGCAAGTGCGTGGGCGTGGCTTGTTGAATGCAATTGTGGTAGATTCGCACGAAGATTCTGACTTGGCTTGGGATATTTGTATGAAATTTAAAGATAACGGCCTTTTGGCAAAACCGACGCATGGCAATAAGATTCGTTTGGCTCCGCCGTTGGTCATGAACGAATCTCAAATGTGGGACTGTGTCGAGATTATTTCCGATGTCGTAAAAAGTTTCTGATACTTCTTAAATATATTTTAAAAAAGCTCCAGACAAGGAGCTTTTTTTTTTGCATACTTTTTTTTAAATCTCTCTGTTACTTTTTCATTTAATATAGTCTGAATGGTATTATCACGAAAACTTTAAACAAAAACATAGCAAAATGGACTTATTAGGTTTAGTAAAAGAGCAACTAACAACTTCAATCGTTTCTAAAATTGGTGCCTTTCTTGGTGAATCATCAGAAAACACACACTCTGCACTTGCCAGTGCTTTGCCAGCTATCTTAGGTGGTGTTATGCAAAAGGCTTCAACAACACAAGGTGCATCTGATTTATTAAATACCATTCGTACTGGTGGGTATGATGGTAGCGTATTAAGCAATCTGGGAGGTTTATTAGACGACGTAAAAAGTACTTCAACTCTCGCATCGCTCGGTAGTGGTCTTTTAGGAAATATATTTGGTGATAAAATCGGTGCTTTAAGTAGCGTTATTTCAAATGCATCGGGTATCAAATCTGGCTCGGCTTCTTCGCTTTTAGGTTTGGCTGCTCCGATTTTGATGAATGTGTTGGGTAAGCAAGTTACCTCACAAGGCATGAGTACTTCGGGTTTCGCAAACTTATTGATGAGTCAGAAAGATTCTGTAAAAGCCGCGTTACCTGCCGGAATTGGTAGCATAATAAACACTGCAGGTTTAGGGGATTTCTTAGGAAGTGCTAAGTCGACTGTAGGTAGTTCTTTCGAAACAGAAAGTAATAATAATAATCCAAAATCTTGGTTGCCGTGGTTATTACTTGGTGCTTTATTGTTGGGTGCATTATACTATTGGAATAGTTGCCGTAATACTGAAAAATCAACTGTTACAGAAGTTGCAACAGAAGCGGCAACGGAAGCGGTTGCAACGGTTGATAGTGCCGCAAATCAAGCCGTAAATTCGTTGAAGAAAACACTTTCAACAGGAGTAGAGTTGAATTTTGGCGAAAAAAGTATTGAAAATGAGTTGATTAGCTTTATTGAAGATAAAACTAAGCCGGTTGATAAAACTACATGGTTTAACTTCCGCAACTTGAGATTCGAAACAGGAAGTGCCGTGATTGACTCAACATCTATGCAAGAAGTACGCAATATCGCTGAGATTTTGAAGGCTTATCCGATTGATTTGAAAATTGGTGGATACACCGATAACGTAGGCAAAGAGGCATCAAATCAAAAACTTTCAGCTAATCGTGCTGCTAGTGTGGTAAATGCTCTCGTTGGAATGGGCATTGATGCCAAACGTTTGTCGCCAGAGGGTTATGGTTCACAATTCCCAGTAGCATCGAATGATACTGAAGAAGGTAGAGCTCAAAACAGACGAATTGCTGTAAGAGTTACCAAAAAGTAATTCCCGATTACCCCAAAACAACAAAACACATACCGCTGAGGCTACTTCACGTAAGTAGCCTCTTTTTTTGCTACAATTTATATCATTTTGATGCGTGCCAAAACCATTTTGACTAAAATTCCGTAACTAATTATAGCAATAAAATAGGCGGAAGCGTATCTTTGTAGAATGAAATTACAAAATGATTTAATATTACGTGCCGCCAAGGGCGAGCGTGTTGAGCGAGTACCTGTCTGGATGATGCGTCAAGCTGGACGTATCTTGCCTGAGTACCGTGCTGTAAGAGAAAAAGCAGGAAGTTTTATAAAATTGGCCACAACCCCCGAAATGGCTGCCGAAGTAACGATTCAGCCGGTAGATATTTTGGGAACTGACGCTGCAATCATATTTTCGGATATTTTGGTTGTGCCAGAAGCCATGGGTTTACCTTACGAAATGGTGGAATCTAAAGGCCCCATTTTTCCGAAGGTTATTCAAAACAAAAAAGATATTGACGCTTTAAGAATAGCTAATCCCGAAAATGAATTGGCTTATGTATTGAAAGCGATTGATATCGTAAAGAAAGAACTAAACGGGCGTGTACCTTTATTGGGTTTTGCAGGAGCTCCGTTTACTATTTTCTGCTATATGGTGGAAGGAAAAGGCTCAAAAACCTTCTCGATTGCCAAGAAAATGTTGTATTCTGAGCCAGAATTAGCTCATGCGTTGCTACAAAAAATTACTGATACTACAATCGCTTACTTGAAAGCCCAAGCCAAACACGGAGCAGATTTAGTGCAGATTTTTGATTCTTGGGCAGGAATCCTTTCGCCTGACCAGTATAGAAAATTTTCGTTGCCTTACATTGCTCAAATCTGTGATGCCATCAATGAAGTGCCAGTAACGGTTTTTGCCAAAGGAGCATTTTTTGCGAGAAAAGAGATGTCGAAACTGAATTGTGATGTGGTGGGTTTAGATTGGAATATGGACATTACTGAGTCTCGCCGAATGATTCCTCACAAAACTCTGCAAGGAAATCTCGACCCGTGTGTGCTGTATAGCTCTTTCAAAGAAATTGAAAAACACACTAAAAAGATGATTAAAAACTTCGGTGGACAAAAATATATTGCAAATCTTGGTCACGGTGTATATCCTGATACCGACCCTGAGAAAGTGAAATGCTTTATCGAAACAGTGAAGAATTATACGATATAAAGTAGGACAAGTTTCCAACTTGTTTGTAACTAAAAAGCCCTACAAACTGAATATTGTAGGGCTTTTTTATTGGTTTTACGGCAAATTAAACCTTATCAGGTACAACATAAGGGGCTCGATACTTACGAGAGAGCATCGCATTTGCTTCTTTATCCCCAACGAAAGTTTCTTTGTTTGGATCGAAGTGCAATGTTCTGCCCAAACGATAAGAAATATTGCCCAAGTGAGCGATACTTGACGCTAAATGGGCTGTTTCCACTGGGCCGTTGAGCAGAGATTTGTCTTTAGCACGTACGGCATCAATGAAGTTTTTGTAGTGGTCGCCCCCTTCTTTTCGGGCCGGGCCCGGTGTACGTTCTTTTCCTAAAAAGGTTTTATAGTCATTATAGCCATTGATAACCATATAACCTTTATCTCCATAAAAAATATTACCAACTTCTACACCATCTTCTTTGTTTGTCATCCACGGACGCACTTCCATCTGAATGACTTTTCCTTGTTTTGGATAGTTGTAAGTCGTACTTAAAACTTCAGGTGTTTCTTTGCAGTCGTTCCAGAGATATTTTCCGCCCGCAGCCGTAATAGTTTCGGGCAAACCTACATCCAAACCCCACATACAAAGGTCGGTTTCGTGAATACCTTGATTTCCTACATCGCCATTGCCATATTCCCAAAACCAATGCCAGTTATAATGCACATAATTTTTGCTAAATTCTCTTGCTTGGGCTGGACCCTGCCACAAATCCCAATTGAGACCTTCAGGAACGGGCGATTTTCCCAAATCACCAATATCCGGACGCCACTTATAGACCGTTCCACGAGCCATGTAAACTTTCCCGATCAGTCCATCTCGCAAATGTTTGATGGCTTCTTGAATGGCTACCGAACTACGCAACTGCACACCGTGCTGTACGATTCGGTTATATTTACTAGCTGCTTCAACTAGTTTTCGGCCCTCAAAGATATTATGACAAGCGGGTTTTTCTACATACACATCCTTATCCGCCTGACACGCCCAAATAGCCGCCAAAGCGTGCCAATGGTTGGGTGTGGCAATACTCACGGCATCAATGCTTTTATCTTCGTAAACCTTGCGTAAATCTGTTTCGGTGTTTACTTTTTTGCTGTATTTTTCTTCAAAAGCCTTTGCCCCAGCTTTCAGCACAACGTTATCTACATCGCAGAGGGTAGCAACTTCTACGTTATCTTGTTTCATAAATCCCGAGATATGGTCTTTGCCTCGGCCATTAATGCCAATGACGGCCACACGAAGACGGTCGTTTGCACCGAAAGCCGTAGAGGGAATGATGGTAGGAATGGCCATCATGGCAAGCGAACTCGGAACGGTTGCCTTGAGAATATCTCGGCGAGTAAATTTTTTCATTGTTTGCTGAATAGTTTGAGGTTGAAATGATTGTAGAACAAGTTTCTAACTTGTTCGTATGAAATTTACAAAATATAGAACTCCCGAAAAAACAATTTACTGCCGCACAAGTTGGAAACTTGTGCTACTCTTTCGCCCCGATGATCTGATAAACTCGTCCATCGGCTTTGGTCATGATATACATTTCGCCTTGGGCATCAATGCCAAAGTGTAAGTCAATTCTATCATTACCACACAAATTTCTTAGTGTTTCGGGCCTTCCCTTAAGTGTTAGTTTCCACTCTTTTATTTTTGCTGTTTGTCCTTGTTTCAGGTCGGCTACATTCAGATAGAATAATCTTCCTGTTGGAATATCACCGAATAAATATTTGCCTTTTAATGCTGGAATCAAATTTCCCGTATATTCGTAGCCACCCGTAATGGCTTTCGCTTCGTCGTGGTCGAAAGTGGCTACTGGATAAGTTATGTTATAGGTTTTGTCATTGACCGGCAGAGGATATACTTTATTCATATCGCCGTCGGGATGAATTACAAATTTTCCTTCTCGAATCGGCCAACCATAGTTTCTTCCTGCTTCGATTTTATACAAAGATTCGATATTGGCATGACCTATATTTGCAGTGAGCATATCGCCTTTGCTTGTCCACATGATTCGGTGTGGGTTTCGGAAACCGCTCGCAAAAATTTCCCTCAACGCTTTTTTGTTGGCTGATTTTGCGTAAGGATTTGTGGCAGGAATACCATATTTGCCATTTTTACTATTTCTACCCGCTGGGTCGATGCGTAAGATTTTACCCCAAATTCGTTCTTCTTTATTGGTCAAGAAGGCGTAACCATTTTCGGCTGCTCCACCGTCGCCTATTCCTACATACAAAAGCCCATAATCAGTATCGCCTTTTTTAGCCATTGGATTAAAGGTAATTTCTTGCATACCATGAATTACCGAAACAACATTTATTCGCATCATTTCCCGAGGTTTTCCAGAAAAAACTCCCGAAGCAGGATTGTCAATTTTCCATTCACTAAGCACCCATTGCAACGAAACTTTTATCGAATCTGCGTAGGCAAAATCGGCTTTTGCTGAACCTGTTTTTTCGCTATGAGTAGTATAAAGTAAGCCATTATTCAAGAAATCTGGATGAAATGCAAAACTCCCAAAACCCGAAGCTAAGCCTGGTTGATGAATGAAGTTTGGCATTAATTGGGCAAAATCCATGTAAACAATAGGTGTATTACCTTCCATTTTGTAGAGTTTTCCTCGTAAATCATTGACAAAAAGTTGCTCAGTGTTTGGCTGAGGAGCCAATTTTGTGATACGAGTGAGTGGATATTTACCACCTTCGCTGGATACTGGAAATTGTGCAAATTGTTTTACATCAACGATAAGATTTGAAACTTCGATTGGTTCGGGAATCGGATTTTTTAGACCTTCACCATAATCTTTCTTGAAGTTATTTTTGATGGGTTTTGTGGTGGCCAAATAATCAACAATGGCATCAAGTTCGGCTTCTTGCAAATGGCTGTAAGAAGGCATTATTGCCTTTTTGTATTTCAAATAAACTTGTATTGCTCGTTCATCACCCGTTGCGATTAAATCTTGCGAGTTTTTGATAAATTGCTTCACCCAAGCTGGTGAAGTGACACTCGTAATACCCGATAGTCTCGGGCCAATTCCATCGGTTCTGATTTGATGACAACTGGTACAATTTTGAGTAAATAAGACTTGACCCTTGGCAATAGAAAGCGAATCTATCGGTTGATACAATATTGCTCTATTCTCTGCATTTTTAGCAAAAACGCTCAAATTTGCAAAGAAAAATAGCAGTTTTATATAGATGATAGTTCGTTTCATTAGGTAAATATTTAATCGAAAAACGGTATTTCTATAAATCACTATCGACTGTGGACAGTTGACCGAGGACTATTTCTCAAAGTCTCGCAATCGTCAGACCGCCATCAATCATAAAAACTTGCCCTGTTGAATAAGGGAAATCGCCTTTGGCGATGGCTGCAACTGCTTTGCCAATATCTTCTGGAAAACCCCAACGTTTTTGAACCGTTAATCCTTCCGAAATCAACTTATCATATTTGGCAGTTACACCTTCGGTCATGTCGGTTTTTATTACGCCTGGTCTTACTTCGTAAACTGGAATATTAAATTCACCCAAACGAGCTGCAAAAAGCTGAGTCATCATACCCAAACCTGCTTTCGATACGCAATATTCTCCTCGATTAACCGAGGCAACTGTGGCCGAAATTGACGAAACTGTTATGATTGATGCTGTAAAGTCTGGGTCACTATTTTTTTGTTCAATCATCCAATTGGCGGTGGCTTGGGTTAAAAAGTAAGTACCTTTTAAGTTAGTCGAAACTACATAATCGAAACTTTCTTCGGTGGCTGCCAAAATATCATTACGCTCTTTAGGAGCAACGCCCGCATTATTGACCAAAACATCTAATCGTCCGAAATGAGCTTTGATTTTATCAAGCATTTGGGTACGTGCTTCCTTTGAAGCAATATCGCCTTGACAATAAATTACTTCTGCTCCGAGAATCCGTAAAAACTCCAGCACTTCTTCTACCGATTGCTCATCTCTAACCCCATTGATAGCCAAATTAAAACCATTTTGTGCTAAGTGTTGGGCAATTCCTAAGCCTATTCCACGGCTTCCGCCTGTTACGAACGCTACTCTTTTCATATTCCGTCTTTGATTGTTTTGAGTAGTTCGGCGTGCGGATGGTTTTTATAGACAGGGTCGAGCGGAAAACACCCCGAATATAAACCATTGCGTGGGGCAGTTGTACAATCAGAAAACGTACGGCATATTAGTTTACGTTGTGTTGGGCGGTCGTTTAGCATATCATCTGGCATGGTTGGGTACGACAGCACCATACGGCCGAAGCCGACAAAGTCCGCTTTGCCATTTCTCAGTACATTATGAGCAACATTTGGTAGCCATTCTTGCAAGTAAGAATAGCCCGAACCCACAATTACCATTTCTGGAAATGCTTTTTTTAGTCCTTCGGCCACATCAATCATACGAGCTACGCCTTCCAATGGCTCTTCGGGTGGCTGATAACCATCAGATGGCGGAAAGAGGGCAGGGCGAGTAACATGAGGATTATAATAAGGACTCGAAACCGTAACACAAATCAACTGAATGCCCAGACTTTGAGCCAACTCTAAAAATGCTTTTGGTTCTTCTAAATCAATGTTTATTCCAGAATCATCGCAACCGAAAGCGTATTTATAGGCTTGATTTGGCGTTAAATCGGGTTCGCCTTCGCCAGTTGCACTTTTTTTAAACGGCACAAAATCAATGGCACTTAGACGGATGCCCATTTCTAAACCTGGGGCCGCTTTTTTGATACCTTCAACAATATTCCTCAAAAAACGAGTACGATTCTCGAAACTTCCACCGTATTTTCCTTCACGGTCGTAGGCACTCAAAAATTCGTGTCCTAAATAACCGTGGCAATGCTTGATATCAACAAAATGAAAACCTGCTTTTTGAGCCAAAACTGCTGCTTTTACGAAGTCTTCCACCAAAGTATCAATTTCATCATCGGTCATTAAAGGATGATTTTCGCTTAAATGAAATTTCTTGTCGAGTTTTGGGTGATTGTATAAAATCTTAGATTCAAACTTTGTATTATCGTTTGGCTTGCAGAAACGCCCCGAATGAGTGAGTTGTAGTCCAACCAATAAATCATCGGCCGAGCCAAATTTTTCGGTGTGCTTGTCAATCACAAGCTTGTAAAGATTCTCGTACTCCGAAAAATTAGCTTCATTCATCACCAACTGACGAGGATTTGCTCGCCCTTCGTGCGTAACCGCTACTGCCTCACAACCCCATAAGAGTTTTGCTCCGCTGATGGCAAAATTTTCCCAACGGCGTTTGGTAAATTCACTTGGTCGGCCATCGGCTGTGCCGTCCCAGCCTTCCATTGGTAAAATTGAGAGTGCATTACCAATTTTTTTGCCCGATTTTAGGGTAATACTTTTTTTGAATGGCGATGCCTCGCCCGTGATTAATTCATCATCAAAATCAAGTGTTACATTACTTGTCGAAAGATAATTTCTTAAATCTTGAGCGGTTTTGAGTTGAGCTACTCGCGTATATTTTGGTTTAAATTTTTCTGCCATCTTCTATTTTTTTATTTTAACCTCACCCCGACCCTCTCCGATTGGAGAGGGAGTTAAAACATAGTGAATTAAAGCCCCTCTCCAGTCGGAGAGGGGTTGGGGGTGAGGTGTGGTTTTACAAACAATTAAAAAAAGCATAATAAGGCTCTTGATTGATGAGTTTCTGCACGTAAAGAGCGACTTCTCGGAAATGATAATCACCCCACATACTTGACTCGCCATTGGCAATTTTGCTGCCTTCGGGAACGTAATCCCAGCCATTTGGTTGGTGATAAATAGAGTGCAGTAGCAAACCTTGATGATTTTCGTTGGTACTTAAATAAGGCTCTTCTAAAAGTGAATTAAGCACTGTTAGCCCAGCTTGCCAGTATTTTCGGCCAGTTTCGGTGTCGCCTTTTCTCATTAAATATCTACCTAAACGCAGTAAACCTTGCGAACCAATAGCTGCCGCCGAAGCATCAACAGGTTCAAAATCATTGTAAGGATTGGCTTTTTCGTTGAGATAATCGCCCAGTTTATGTAAGTTTGGAGCTCCAGTATCCCAGTACGGAATGCCGTCGATTGGTGTATGTTCGATATAAAAATCGCACGTTGCTTGGGCGGCTTTCAGCATGTATTTTTCTATACTTGCTCGGCCACCAAAGGCTTCGAGTTCGGCATCTTCGAGGGTTTCGAGAAACTCTAATTCTTCTGGAAAACCACACATCGCCCAAGCCAGTCCACGAGTCCAAGTTGAGAAACCCGTGTAGCCTTGTTGTGAGTTTGGGCAACGGAAATTTCCATCTTTTACGTTAAATACACTTTCGTGAGCTGTTCGCCCCCAAATGTCATACGAATCTCGACCTTCACCATAAAAAACTGAATAATCGGCAGTGGCTTTGATATGCTGCAATGCACGGTCGAGTAGATTGATTTTTACATCACCTTCGCCTTGAAAAACATGACCTAAACGATGGCTCACTACCAAGGCACGACACGAACGAATGGTGTCAACAAAAAGAGAATGAGCTCCATTGAATGAGTGAATGTAACCACCGTTTTTTATTGGTGTCCAACGACTTGCTTGCACTGCACCCGAAATTTTAAGAGCCAATTCATAGAAATTTTTCTCCCATTCGTTGAAAGCTACTTTTCCTTCACGCATCAAGCGTAGCAAATTGCCGTAGGTGCTTACGTTATTAAAGCCGTGGTCGTGTACACCGATGTGACTCACGTGTGGAGCCATTACGTTGAGGGTGTTCTTACGTCCAATTTCAAGAAAATCTTGTTCGCCAGTGGCATCGAATTGCAAAATTGCCGACCCGTACTGAAAGCCTTGTGTCCATTCTGTCCAACCACGAGTAGTGTATTCTCCTTTTCGTGTAAAAACGGGCGAACCTTTTGAAACATCGTAATTTTGCTCAATTGATTGGATTTTTTGTCCAGAAAGCTCCCAAAATCTTTTTAGTTTTGAGCTTAAATCGGTGGGTTGAAGGTTGTAATCAATTTTAATCATTTGTGGTTGAATATTTTTTTAACCTAAATTTTTCATGTAATGCGTGCTACTATCCCGTAGGGATTCAATATCGGTAGAAAAGATAGATTTGGGTAAATAACTTCATGCCGTAGGTATGAAACCTATATAAATTGATGTTGCATACCTACGGCATGCTTATGAATTTGCTTTAGATTTACCTACCGATATTTAATCCCTACGGGATATTTTATACAAGCCATGTTTTTAGTAATGTCAAATCTCTTTTCATGGCCGAAAGAATCTCTTTTTTGTCCATTTTTATAGTTCGTAGGCCGTTTTCGGCTCCGCCTAAATCATATTCAAAATGCATTGTTATCGGTACGTTAATGTTGTATTGCTTCACTAATGCCAAGAATTTTTTCCAATCAACGATACCTTCGCCTAACGGACAACCAACTTTTTTGAGCTTGCCATCCTGCAAAATATATTTGAAGTCTTTGATAGCCAGCGATTTGATGTACGGAGCAATCAATCTAAACCCTGTTTCCCAGTTAGCCCCGCTTTCGGCAGTAGCATGATTGACGTCGTATTGACAGCCCGTTAGCGGAGAATTGATGCTTTTGAAGATCGGGAATAAATCCCAAACGGCTGCTCCGAGATTTTGGCCACCATGATTTTGGTATTCGCCCGAAATTTTAAATTTCTTGTTCAAAACATCTAATCCTTTCATTTGCTGACCAAAAGTCTCGACCTGTTGCATGATGTCTTTTTGCATATCAAGGTGATACCAGCCCATGCGATAATGTTCAACACCTAAGCCACTGGCAGTCTTCAACACTCGTTCCGATAAGGCATCAGCTTGCAAGATACTGGTGGTCATCATCGGAATTTTAATGTTGGCTTTTTTAGCGGCTTGAACAAATTTAGGTAAATCAGTTTCGACTTTTTCGGGCGATACATGACCGTCAGGACGTACCGTTAGGTCGATGCCATCAAAGCCCATTTCTGCAATGGTATTGGCCAAAGTTTGGGCGTCTTCAATCCAGTGGAGAGTCTTTGAAAAAACACTGATTGAAGGGCTGGTAAGAGGTTTTGCAAAAAGATAATCAGATTTTGCTAAAATAGTACCAGTTAGGGTTGTTGCTATGAAATTTCGTCTGTTCATGCTTAAAGTTAGAAAAATAATTGAAAATAAATGGTACTAATTTTATTAAAATTTTAATTATTTCGTGACGTATCGAAAACAAAAATCCCCCTACAAGTGCATTGTAGAGGGATTTGTTTATACAGAAAATAAGAAAGAATTATCTATCAAATGCCAATCTTTGACCCTTATTGACTTCATCGAATTTGCCATTGGCAAAGGCAATATTTCCTGAAACAATCGTATGGGTAATTTTTGAACCAAATTCAGTGCCTTCAAATGGAGACCAGCCGCATTTGGCATAAAGACTATCTTTCGTGACGAGCGTTTTATCGCTTAAATCAACCAAAACTAAATCGGCCCAATAACCTTCACGGATATATCCTCGGCGGTCGATTTCAAAGCAATCGGCTACCGAATGAGCCATTTTCTGAGCAATCTTTTCGAGCGAAATTTTACCTTGTTTATGAAACTCCAGCATCACATTGAGCGAGTGCTGCACCAATGGAAGTCCAGCGGGAGCTTGCCAGTACGATTGTTGTTTTTCTTCCCACGTATGTGGTGCGTGGTCGGTTGCAATTACATCAAAATGGTCGTCGAGCAATGCTTGAAGCAATTTTTCACGGTGTCCGTGTTTGATAGCTGGGTTACACTTGATTTGATTCCCTAACGTTTTATAATCATCAGCATCGAACCAAAGATGATGCACACAAACTTCAGAAGTAATATTTTTACTCCTAATTTTTAAAGGGGAATTACTAAATAATGGAATCTCATCGGCCGTTGAAATATGTAGAATGTGCAATCTTGTACCGTGTTTTTTTGCTAATTCTATTGCCATTGAAGAAGATTTATAACAAGCTTCTTCATTTCGGATTATCGGATGAATATCATGCGGTAGGTTATCGCCATACTGCTCTTTATATTTTGCCAAATTGGCTTTTACGGTGGCTTCATCTTCGCAGTGAGTGGCAATCAATGATGGGAAATTGGCAAATATTCTGGTTAGAACACTTTTATCATCAACCAACATATTGCCAGTTGAACTTCCCATAAAAATCTTTAATCCACAAACATTCTTGATGTCGGTTCTCATGGCTTCATCATAATTATCATTCGATGCTCCCATGAAAAATGAATAATTGGCAATTGAGGTCTGCGAGGCAATATCATACTTATCTTGCAAGAGTGCTTGTGTGAGTGCATTAGGCACTGTGTTGGGCATTTCCATGAAGCTGGTTGTTCCACCAGCTACGGCCGCACGGGCTTCGGTAGCAATCGTTGCCTTGTGCGTTAGGCCAGGCTCACGAAAATGCACTTGGTCGTCTATCACACCTGGTAAAAGGTATTTGCCAGTGGCATCAATCACCTTTTTGGTTTTGAGGTGAGAAAGGTTACTGCCGATTTGCTCAATGAAGCCATCTTTGATGAAAACATCAGCGGGCGTAATTTTTCCTTCGTTTACTACGAGGGCGTTTAGTATTAGTATGGTTTCTGACATGGAGGGTTTTGGTATAAAATTTAGCTCAAAATCTTCGGGTTTTGCCAAAAATTTTGAGCTAAATGTGTTAATTCAGTAAAAATTAATGATGCTTTATTCTTCTGTAAAAATATTATTTACTGCAATCGTAAAATCTGGTAGAACTGGTGCAGCAGAACAAATATCATTATCGCTACAAATTGTTACAGTTTTGCGAGAAGTATAGATATAAACCAGTTTATGTTCGGGGACGATATTCCAAATGACTTTTACGCCTGCTTTAAAATATTCGGTAATCTTTTCTTCGATTTTATAAAACTGGTCAGTTTCTGAGATGATTTCAATGACGAATTCGGGAATTACATCTTGATTTTTCTTTGTTAATTGAATTTGCTCATTTGTCAAATAGGCAATGTCGGGTCTTCTCATTTGGATACCCGAAAGCATAGTATCATATTCTGCAACTAACGAACCTGATTCAAATAGTCCTTTTCTACTAAAAAGTTTCGCTAAAACATCATAAATATAAACTTGCTTTTTGTTCATACCTTCAAATTTTATTAACTCACCATCATTCCACTCATATTTATAGCCATCATTTGGTTCCCAAAGTAGAAATTCTGCTAAGGTTTTTGGAACTGATTGTATTTCGTTTGATAAGACCATATTTCAAATCATTTTATATTCAAACTTAACAAAATATTGTCGAAACAGCTAATATTTAGTGGTTTTTCAAGATAGCAAACTCTTTCGCAAAGTAGCTCAAGATGATTTTTGCACCTGCACGTTTGATGCTCAGTAGCATTTCGAGCATGGCTTTATCGCCGTCGAGCCAGCCATTTTGAGCAGCGGCTTTTATCATCGCATATTCGCCCGAAACATTATAGGCGGCAATCGGTAAATCAAAGTTGTCGGCCATAGTTTTGATAACATCAAGATACGAAAACGCAGGTTTTACCATCAAGAAATCTGCACCTTCGGCCACGTCAAGCTGGCCTTCGATGAGAGCTTCACGTACGTTGGCTGGATTCATCTGATAGGTTTTCTTATCGCCAAACTTTGGGGCAGAATCAAGGGCATCACGGAATGGGCCATAAAACGCACTCGCATATTTTACAGAATACGACATGATACTTACATTCGTAAAACCTTCATCGTCAAGCATTTCTCTGATATAACCAATACGGCCATCCATCATATCCGACGGCCCGATGATATCTGCTCCTGCACGGGCTTGTGCGAGAGCCATTTTACCCAGAATATCGAGTGTCTCGTCGTTTAAAATCTCACCATTTTCTACCAAACCATCGTGTCCATCGCTGCTGTACGGGTCCATTGCTACGTCGGTCATGAGAGCAATGTGCGGGAATTTATCTTTGATTTCGCTCAATGCTTTTAAATAAAGCGTATCGGGATTGTGACTTTCGGTAGCGTATTTGTCTTTTTTTGCTTCGAGATAATTCGGAAACAGACAGATTGATTTGATTCCTAAATCAGAAACCTCTTTGATTTCCTCCAATAAAGTATCAATCGAAAAGCGATAAATGTTTGGCATTGATTTTATCTCGCTTTTGATACCCGAACCTTCCATCACAAACATCGGAAAGATAAAATCATTGACCGAAAGGGTGGTTTCTTGTACCAAATCTCTGATGGCTGCACTTTTTCTATTTCTACGTGGGCGACTGATTAGCATGTTTTTTATTATTTGTCCAAGTTGATTCAAAAAGACAAGTTGGAATCGGAGTTGCGTCCAACCTTGTCCTAAATTATCTACGTAATTTCTGACTACAAAGTTCGGTAAGAAAATGTTGGCATTTAAGAATTAACTATAAAAATTATAAGGTCTATCCATAAAATAAACTAATGACCGCACGGGCGGCCCCGCAGTTGCCCAGTAAACCAGTTTTCCAATAAGCATTTACGCCCTAAAACCCCTCAAAAACTCCTCAATTCCCATGCGTTTTTTACCTTCGAGTTGGAGTTCTTTAATTTTTACCCATTTATCGGCACTCCTAAAGTCGAGGTAAGTTTTTCCGTCGGTTTTGAAACTTCCTATTTCGGCCGAGTCATCGGCAGTTTCACCAATTTCGGTTTTGTAAATTTTGCAAGTTTTGTCATTGAGGGTAGTCCAAGCGGCAGGGTAGGGCGAAAGCCCACGCACAAAATTGTGAATTTTTTCGGCCGATAAATTCCAGTCGATTTGACAAGTTTCTTTAAAGATTTTCGGTGCAGATTTTAGTTCAGCACTCATATCTTGTGGAATCTGCGGATAATTTCCTGCTTCGATTGCTTCTACGGTTTTCACAACCAAACCAGCTCCAATTTCCATCAATTTATCATGTATCGTACCTGCATTATCTTCGGGAAGAATCGGAGTTTTTTCAGCGAAAATTACATTGCCTGTATCAATTTCATGTTGTAAGAAGAAAGTCGTTACGCCGGTTTCGGTTTCTCCATTAATTACCGCCCAATTGATAGGAGCTGCTCCACGATACTGAGGTAAAAGCGACCCATGCAAATTGAAAGTACCGAGACGTGGCATATTCCACACAACTTCGGGCAACATTCTGAACGCAACAACTATCTGTAAGTCAGCTTGATAGCTGCGTAATTGTTCGAGAAATTCTGGGTTTTTCAGTTTCTCTGGCTGCAAAACAGGAATACCCTGTGAGACAGCATATTTCTTTACGGGAGTCTCGTTCATGACCAATCCTCGACCCGACGGTTTATCGGGAGCCGTAATCACAGCCACTACTTCTTTTCCACTTTCTACCAATGCTTTCAAACTCGCCACCGCAAAATCGGGCGTCCCCATAAAAACTATTTTCATCAGATTTTCGTTATAAATATTGTGGCTTCAAAAATCACTTGATTTTTAAAAAAACTTTGTACCTTTGTTACTCAAAATAAGCAAATGAAAAGAAAACGAACAAATAAAGTACTATTTCGCCCGAAAATAAGGTAGTTTCTGGAATAAAAAGTCAATTTTACTCAGAGACGGTCGAAATTTTCGCCGTTTTTTTTTGTCTCACCCCTAAGCATTAGGGGTTTTTAAATTTAAAAAACTATGTCAAAAATTCAATATTACACAGAAGAAGGTTTTAATAACCTAAAAAATAAACTTCACGAATTAAAAACTAAAGGTCGTGCCGACATCGCTCGTCAGATTGCGGAAGCTCGTGATAAAGGTGATTTATCAGAAAACGCCGAATACGATGCCGCCAAAGATGCACAAGGTTTGATGGAAATGGAAATCTCGAAATTGGAAGAGATTGTGGCGAGTGCTCGTATCTTAGATGAGTCAACGATTGATACATCGAAGGTTTCGTTGTTATCGAAAGTGAAAATCAAAAACAAGAAAAATGGTGCTACAATGGCCTATACATTGGTAGCTGAAGAAGAAGCTGATTTGAAATTGGGTAAGATTTCAATCAATTCTCCATTTGGAAAAGGTTTGTTCGGAAAAAAACTCGGTGAAACCGCCGAAATTCAAGCACCGGCAGGTGTAGTTGAGGTAGAGATTTTGGAAATTACGAGATAATTTCTCAATTAAAAATATATACTAAAGGGCATTTGTTTTGAAGCAAATGCCCTTTTTCGTTTGATTATTTTTTTGAATTTATGCAGAGATGACCTGCTTTTTAGGCATTTTGGTTTTTACCTTGGTTGTATTTTCCATATTAGCTTTATAATTTCTAATATATTCGCTAATTGCTTTTCTTTCTTTATCTGTTAGTGGGTCGCTTTGTATGATAAAGTCAACGCCATCAGGTTCTTTTATATATCCCATCTTATTTAAGTTTTAAAGTAGCGTTCAACTAAAAATTTAGCAGACTTTGTTGGTATAATCATTCGATGTCCACCAAAATGATACGCACCTAAAGTTTTTTCATAATGGTCAATGAGTTTTGTTTTTGCCGTAAAAGCTACAAAACCATCAAAATCATGTTGAAAAGAGACTTTACAAGCATAAGCAACAAGATTTGCGGGTACTCCTTCATATAGTTTGTTTTTTCCAATATTAAAAGGAGCACTTTCAAGTAGATTCATAAAAATATGGTCTGCTTCATGTGTAATGCTTAACAAGCCTTGAATGATATTTGAATTATTAACAATTGTGAGTTTAAAAACTTCTTTTTTCTCATCATCAAGTTCTGCTTTCCAATTAAAATTCTAACCATTTTTCTTCGTTACCTGCTTTGTGTCTTTAATTATAAAGCGAGATACCTCTGTCTGAAAGCTATCCCCAGAAATTGTATTTTGAATAGAGTTTGTTAACTTATCGACGATAAAGTCAAGTGGTATTTTACCATTATTTTTCACAACATGAATTTATAAAAAAGATGTGAAAGAAAAAAGTTTCGTAGTATTTTGATAGAATCATCCAAACTTATCCAACTGCTTCACAACTACGCTGAAATCTTTCGGATAAGGAGCTTCTACTGTTATTACATCGCCATTCAGCAAACGAAACGTAAGCGAATGTGCGTGTAGGGCAACTCTTCTGATGAGCGGAATCTCCTCAGTACCGTTTTTTAGATTAAACTTTTTGCTTTTGATTTGCGAAAGATAAATATCATCACCGCCATACATGGGGTCAGATACAATCGAGGCTTTTAGGCACTGCAAATGTACCCTAATTTGGTGCATACGCCCCGTGATTGGCATACATTCTACTAAAGTATAACTTCTGTAAGCTTTGAGTGTATTAAAAATCGTTTCGGCAATTTTTCCTTTTTCTCGGTCGATTCTCACGCCTGTTCCATCACGAAGTTGAGCAATCGGTAAATAGACCGAAACCCCTTCAAAATCATGCACACCATTTGAGATTGCGTGATAACGTTTAGCTACTTCACGGGCTTCAAATTGCATCGCCAGATTACGGTAAGCGGCTGGATTTTTGGCAATGGCCAACACACCCGAAGTTTCTTTGTCGAGACGGTGACAAAGTTGGGCATCGTGTGAGTATTCTTTTGCTAAACGCAAAATACTCTGGTGTTTGTCTTGTGTTCGCTCGTCGAGGCTTGATAAATATGGGGGTTTATTTATCAAAATATAGTCTTCGTTTTCAAAGATGATGATGTCTTTGAAGTCGATTTTCTTTAATGTATTCTTTATTTTTGGTGCTTCTTTTTCATCGAAAACACTAAAATCGAAATCGTATTCCATTTATTTACTGCTTTTTTGTGCAAAGTTACGCTTTAAACCCGCATGGTCTGCAAGACCTCACAGGTTTTATTTTGCGATAAGCTGTTCGCTATCAGTAATATTTTCGGTAGAAGACTCAATGATTTTGGTGAGCTTGAATTTAAAAGTAGTGCCTTTGTCGATTTTGCTCGTGACCGTAATTTTTGAATTATGAGCGTTTAGAATATGCTTTACAATGGCTAAACCGAGGCCTGTTCCGCCTGTATCACGTGAACGACTTTTATCAACTCGGTAGAAACGCTCGAAGATGCGAGAGATATGTTCGGGTTGAATTCCTGGTCCGTCGTCTTCGACTGATACATGAAAATGCTTTTTGTCTTCTTCTATTTCAACCACAATTTTACCATTGTCTTTGCCGTATTTAATGGCATTATCGATGAGGTTGGTTAAAACTTGCGTAATTCGCTGTTTATCAGCCTTTACGAGTGCCTTTTCGAGCGTTTTAGGTTTAATTTTTAGGGTTACGCCACGGCTTTCTGCCTTGTGTTCGAGTTGCTCGAAGATTTCTTGTGTGATGATTTTTAGGTCGATCTGCTCAAAGTGCATTTTCAAATCGCCTTTTTCTACTTGCGAGAGTGTCACCAAATCTCGTACTAAAGCATCGAGGCCATCAATACTTTTAGCAGCACGGTTCAGAAAACGGTCGAGAGTTTTGGGGTCGTCTTTTGCTCCATCAATGAGCGTATGAATAAAACCTTGTGCTGCAAAAATGGGGGTTTTGAGTTCGTGCGAAACGTCGGCCAAAAATTCTCTTCTGAACTGCTCCATTTTTTTCAATTCTTCGATTTCGGTTTGCTTTTTTGCCACATACGTCGAAATTTCAGTATTGAGTTTTTTGATAGGATTCACACTTTTCAAGAGGCTTTTTCTCGAAATATCAAAATCACGAATTTTGAGTTGCTGAATGGTTTTCGAGATTTGTTCAACTTCACGAAAAACCAAAATATCAATCGTATAAAAAACTAAAAAGAAGGTCGCAAAAAAGCACGCGACACCTACCACGAAAAGCATGGCTACCGTAACATCAGGCACAAAACTTAGAAAGGCTACCGAAATGAGCGTGATAAAAATAGCCAAAAAAAACGCAATGATTCGAGGACTAAAAGACATTCTTTGGTCGATTATTTACTGCAAATGTAATTGATTATTAGCAATTTATCATCGAAATTACGCTTCGTCAGTAAACATATAGCCCACTCCTTTGAGGGTTTTTATGAAATTTTCGCCTACTTTTTCACGTACTTTACGGATGTGTACATCAATCGTACGCTCAACTACATATACATCGGCTCCCCAAATTTTCTGCAAAATTTCGTCACGACTAAATACTTTATTAGGGTATTGGGCAAGGAAAGATAGCAATTCGAATTCTTTTTTGGGCAGAACAATAACATTTCCGTCGGGTTTCGTAACCGTGTAATTCAGACGATTGATACTTAATCCTGCAATTTCGAGTGTATCGCCCGCATCGGTTTTCTGAGCTTCACGTCTGAAAAACGCATTGATTCGGCTCATCAAAGCACGAGGTTTGATTGGTTTGTTGATATAATCATCGGCACCGAGCTCAAATGCGGCTACTTCTGAATATTCTTCGGAGCGAGCTGTCAGATAAAGAATGAAAGTATTTTTTAGTTCGGGCATCGTGCGAATCATGCGGCCAACTTCGATACCATCGAAGAAAGGCATCATGATGTCAAGAATCACTAAATCGGGGAGGAATTCCTTCGCAACTTCGATTGCTTTTTTACCATCGGGAGCAGACGCTACCTTATAGCCTTCTTTTTCGAGATTATAGACCAATAATTCTACAATATCGGCTTCGTCGTCAACTACTAAAACACGGTGAGCAAGACTCATAAGTAGTAATGTTATTTGTTGGTGTTATTTACTGCTGCAAAGGTAAGGTTAAAAAAACGTTAGGTATATTAAGCCAATGTTAAATCTTATCGAAAGAGGGAATTCTGAATAAAAATTAAGCACTTTTTGACAATAAAACAAGTGTTTAGGTAGAAATAAAATTGAATGTATATCTTTGTGTGGAAATAATTGAATGAAAAAATGGGATTAGAAATTGAGAGAAAGTTTTTGGTAAATCATAGAAAATGGGCTGCCGTTGAAAAGCCAAATGCAGAGTTTTACAGACAAGGATATTTATTGACAGACCCAAATAAAACCATTCGGGTCAGAGCTACTGATACCAAAGGCTTTATGACAATAAAAGGCAAATCTGAGGGAGCAACTCGTGCCGAATTTGAGTATGAAATACCAAAGGAAGAAGCCATTCAGCTGCTTGATATGTTTGCAGTTTCGGATTTGACCAAGTACAGATATAAAATACTTTTTGCCGAAAAACTATGGGAAGTTGATGTGTTTTTGGGTGAAAATGAAGGTTTGATTGTGGCCGAAATTGAGCTTGAAAGTGAAGACGAAACCTTTGATTTACCCGATTGGGCTGCCGAAGAAGTAACAGGCGAAAAGAAATATTATAATTCTAATTTATCTACCTTGCCGTTTAAGAAATGGTAAATAGTTACGATTAAAAAAGAGGCACGAATTTATATCCGTGCCTCTCTTAGTTTACATTTCCACCTTCAAAATCCCGAAAGCTTCTGGTCGGTGAAAACGAGGTGTTGCACCGCTCATAGTCGGACTCCAGCACAGATACGCACACGTAGCGGGCGTTCCTTTCCAATCAGGTTTTGTATGTGATTTTAGCGAGATAATTCGATAAAAATTCACACGATAAGTATGTGATTTTCCTCCCAATAATGACCACGGAATTTGCATTTTTCCTGACCAACTATCGGCAGTTTTGCTTACCGAATGAATGATTTTTGCATTTTCGTGGCTCACAAAATCACAACTTTTGGGTGCTTCTTTGGTTGGGTTTTCTATCCAACCTGCAAAGAGTGCATTGTTTGGGTTGATTTCTAATTCTAAATAACGAGTAGGAGTGGCTGAGCCTTCGGCAATGAAAAGCTCAAACACCTCTTGGTTATACATTTCACTATTGTGTTTTGTGTATGAATTTTGTGCTACAAAAGGATTTTGTAAGCAGTTGAATTCAATACTCAAATATTGGTCGTCGGCTTTTAGTTTTACTTCGGTTATTTGGCTCGAAACTTTGCCGTCAGTGGCGTTTTTAAAGTGAGTTTCTGGAAGTTTAGTCCAAGTATTTTTAGGTAAACTGATGGTTGGGGTAGCAGTCATAGCAAACAAAATGATGTATAAAAATTGAAGCATAAATTAGACGGTTTTTACCAAACATATGTAGCCACCGAGCCAGCATCGAGCGTGGTAGTTACTTGTTTGTTGTGATATCGAATATTGAATTCTTGGGCTTTTCCACCTTCGTTTTGTACAATCAGAACAGTTTTGCCCGATGGAGTTTTAAAGGCTACATTCGGCAACGACATCGTAATGTTTGAAGCGATACGCACCGAATTTGGGCGAACAAATTTTGAAGCATGAGCAATAATATAATAAGCTGGGTTTCGAGTAATGTCTTGCCCAATCGTGATAGCTCCCAAGCATTCGGTACAACCTCCATCCGTATGTGGATTTTGTTTTGGGTCAGCGGCTAAATTCCACTCTAAAACAGTTTTGCACCAATTGCGTGAAGCACCAATGATTAAGTTTTTGATATGCCACGAAAAATCTCCCGCAAAATTGCCTGGAGCTCCAATCCATTGCTCGGTAAAATACAGATTTTTATCGGGATGAGCCTCGTGAACGCTTCTGATATTTTCTACACTACCACCGTATAAATGAAATGCCGAGCCATCAATGTATTTGCGAGCTTCTGCATCATTCAAAATACTGATAGGATAATCGGGGCGGTCGGCGTTATGGTCGTAAATGATGATTTTTGTTGAGATTTTCGCTTGCTTAAATGCTGGGCCGAGATTATTCTTTACAAAAACAGCTTGTGCATCTTGTGGCATCAATAAACTTGGATTATTGCCAGGGTGAAGTGGCTCGTTTTGAATCGTGAGGGCATCAATCATAATGCCTTCTTTTTTCATTGCCTGTATGTATTTGACCAAATATTGAGCATAAACACCATAATATTGAGGTTTTAGGCTTCCTCCTTTAGAATTATTGTTGGTTTTCATCCAAGCAGGAGGCGACCACGGCGACCCCAAAATCTTGATTTTAGGATTGATTGCCAGTATCTCTTTCAAGACAGGAATCAAGTGTTTTTTGTCTTCCGCCAAACTAAATTTGGTAAGTTTTGGGTCGGTTTCGCCCGCAGGAAGGTCATCATAAGAGAAAACGTGGTCGTCGAGGTCAGATGCACCTACACTTATACGCAAATAACTTACACCTATATTATTGCCATCGGTGGCAAATAATTCTTGCAAAATTTTAGCTCTTTCAACAGCATTCATCTGGCTCAAAAGTAGTGTGCTACCTCCCGTAAGAGTATAACCAAAACCATCCATTTGTTGAAAAACCTTGCTATCATCTACATAAATACTGGGCGAAGTGTTACTGATTTTATCAAAACTAAGGGTATTGGATTGTTTCTGAAATAGAACAGATTTGTCGGTTTTGGTAAGCCATGTTTCTACGTTTTGGGCATTCGCCTGCAAAACCCACGCACATAGCAAAAGAGTGGAAAGTTTTTTCATTGTAGTTTTGGTTGAATATGTGTCTGCAAGATACACAAAATGATTGTTTATCGAAATGAACGGACGGTGAGAAACAAAAGAGAGGTATTATTCATCTGAATAATACCTCTCTCTTTTGTGCAAAATTTGCAAAATACTATTTTATTGTTGCTACTTCTCTTTTCGGAAGCATTTTCTTGCTGCGAGTTTTTACTACTTTTACTTGTGGTACAGGCTTTTTCTCCGAAGATTCTGCCTGCACAACCGGAGTTGGAATTGGCGGAGTTTCGGGTTTTACTTCGGCTGTGATTGGTGCTGGAGTTGCCTGTGCGGTTGTTGCGGTAGTAGTTGGTTCAGTTGTTTTGGTAGTAGCTGGTGCTGCTGCTACTTCAATTTCAACTTTAGGGGCATTACTTATTCCAGCCACTCTTTCGCTGACTCCACTGTCTATTTTCGAGGCTTCACATTGTTTGATGGCATCATCAATTTCGGTCTGATTCCAACCGTCGGCTTTTCCTTGTTCGTAGAGCGAAATTGCTTTTTCGAGCATTAAATTTACTTCTTTCGCTGAGTTTTGTTTTAGTGCCAGTTTCTGCCAATAGGTAGCTTCTTCGATTGATAATTGTGGCAATATTGGAGCATGAAAATCATCGGGATTTATTTCGAGTAACTCACGAAGCTTGGTTTTTGCATCATAGTATTGCTTGGAAGCACGTAAATCGAGAAACTGCTTTGTGAGTGAAATGGCAGTATTACAACGCTGAGCAAATTGGTTTTCGCTGAGATTTGTACCATAAAGATTACGGTATAAAAAGAATGCGTGGTAATAATCGCCTTTTTTGAAAAGTTCGTCGGCGTAAGCACGGTGTGTTTGAGAGAAGCTAACGAGTGGGAAAAATAAAGCCACAAGAAGCATACGATTCATGGTTCTAAAGTACTTGTTCATTGTCTTTTGAAATAATTATGGGAAAGGACAAGTCAAGATACAATCATCGTAAATCAAGAAAGTTTTGTGAGTAATATTTTTTAAGGTGTTTAGATTATAACGGCCGAAGTGCTGGCTTTATTGTTTTTTACTTAAACATTCCACAGAATCGGGTCGAATGGTAGTAGCCTTTCATACCCGATTCTGTGGAAAAATATCAAATCTTAGTCAAGTGCATCAGCGTAGCCAAACCTCTGATAGTGCGGCGAGAAGTACCTTTGATATACACTTCGCCCGTAATTTCGGCAACGTGTTTTTCTCGGTCAACGCTCATTACCGTAAAAATCACTTCATATTCGGTATCAACAAACATCGGGAAAAGATACTCGGTTTCTTGTTTCATATAGACAGAGCCTTCTCCTGGGAATTCCATTCCCAAAATACGGGTAAATACACTGCTGCTCAAGTGGCCGTGAATAATCGGACGTTTGAAACGTGTGGTGGCTGCAAATTCAGCATCGAGGTGCAGTGGATTTTTATCTCCCGTTACTTCGGCAAATTTTATCACATCGTCTTGCGAGAAACTAAAGCTTTGGCGGTAAGTATCGCCTATTTCTAAAAGCATAATGAGTTCGTGTTTTCTTAAATAATCGTCAAAAATAGCAAAAAAAAAGCCACCCCAAAAGGAGCGGCATTTTTTATTGTTATATAGAATACATCAGTTAAGAAGTATCTATGTTGAGTGATGTTTTCTATTTAGCCAAGTTGATGTTCATTGCTGGCATAGGGGCTTGTACACCCTGAGCATCAAATTGTCGTTTAATATTTTCTTGCATAAAATAATATACATCCCAGTAGCTGGCACTTTTACACCACGGACGCACATCGAATTTTATAATACCCGTTTCCAAGCAATTGACCAATACATCGGTTGGTTTATCTTTCAATATTAATGGACAGCTATTGGCCACTTCGTTTACCACTTTTCGTACTTTATCAATGCTTTCTGAGCCAGCCACATTAAATTGCATATCAACTCTGATTTCGCCTTGTCCAGAAATATTAGTAATTGGCCCAGACGTAATCGAACCATTTGGAATGATAATCCTTTTGTTATCGAGGGTTTTTAAAACTGTTGTAAAAACTTGTATTTCTTCTACTTCGCCCGTAAAGCCTGCGACTGTCACCAAATCGCCTACTTTATAAGGTTTGAAAATCAATACTAAAACACCACTCGCAAAATGCCCCAGACTACCTTGCAGAGCCAAACCAACTGCCAAGCCCGCACCGCCAATCAAAGCCACAAAAGAAGTGGTTTCGATACCGAACATTCCGGCAACGGTAATCAGTAAAACAACTTTTAGTAAAACACTAAGAATAGAACCTAAAAAGGGAATGATACTTTCATCGACGTGGCGATTTCTGAGTACTTTTTGTAGGAGGCCAGTAAGCCAAGTGATAATCTTTAAGCCTACGATGAGGGTAACAACAGCCAGCAAAATTTTAGGTGCATATTGCAAGGCCATTGACATAAATTGGTCAGTGTATTTTTCCATAAGATTAGCAAAAATTGTTTAGAGTTATTGTTAAGACAATGGTTCAGCGAGTAAGTAACAGCGTTGGCGTGTTTTTTAGTGCGAATTCCTGAATTATAAACAAAAACGGCTGCCAATCTCAGATTGACAGCCGTTTGTATTTTCAAAACCGCACGGGTGACCCCGCAATTTCCCAGTAACTAATCTCAATTTCCTTTCGGAGCAGGATTTATCGTTACTTCTACAGGCTTTCTTGGGGTTGCTACCGATGGCGAAGCTACCGACGAAGAAGCTGCTTGTGGCGAAACACTTGGTTGTTTGGTTTCGACCATCACTGGTGCAGTTGTTTCTTCCATTGGCACTTTTGTTTCTTTTATCGAAGCTTCACATTGCTTAATTGCCAAAACTGATTCTTCCATCAAACCCTCTTTTGCGGCCTGGTAGTAAAAAGCCATTGCACGTTTGAGCATATCGGCCGTAGCTGCGGGCGTACGCTGACGCATCGCCAAACGCTGCAATTCAGCTCCTTGGGCCAACGTAATATGAGCGATTTGCCCACGATTGGGGTCATTCGGATTCAAACTCACCAAAGCCAACAAATTTTCTTTGGCTGGTGCATATCTTTGTAGTGCAAAATAATCTTTGAATTTTTTGGTCAGATACAATGCGTGCGAACTATTTTTTATTTGCTCACTAATTTGGCTCGATGCCTCAAATTCTGGTAAATTTGCACACTCACGATATTTGAAGAAGGCGTCCCAGTAGCGACCAGATTTAAAGTAAGTATCGGCTTCATCGAGCATATAGGCACGAGATACTTGAGCATTACTTGCCAATGGCAGTAAAATAATCCAAGAATTGAGCGTAATAAAACGAAGCAGTTTCATAACTTTATAATAGATTTAAGCCAATAATTAAACAAAAAAACGAATATAAAGGTTTGAATCTCAATAAATTATAATTTTTAGTTGCTTATTGTTTCGATACATCTTATATAACGTATTCTATTACAAAAATATTGAAAAATTGCCATTAAAAACAATTAACCTTTGCAAAAATTAGCCTCTCAAATATATTCATTCCTTTCGCAAAACATCGATTTGGAGCTAATTTCCAATCCTCAAGATTTTCCAGAGAGCCCATTTGATTATTTATTTTATCCCTAAAAAAGTCTTGCTATTCATTGTGTTTCTTTTGAAACGATGATTGATAACCCTGCTTTTTTTCAGAAAATTGGCCTTTTATTGGCTCAAAAAAACATCAAAGTCATACATCTTTGGGAAGACATTTGGCAAACTAAACGTACCATCGTTGAATCGAGATTGATGTCGTTGTTTGGAAAAAGTGAAACGATTCCTGCTCGACTCACGCAAGTACAACGCATTGACAAGCCAACGCTTGATAAATTTCTGATTGATAATCATTTACAAAGCAAAGCCAATGCTAAATTGAAATACGGTTTGTTTTTACCCAAACGTTATTTTAGAGTTATCAAAAACGAAGCTATCTTGCACGAAAATATTGATAATGAAGCACTTTTGGTGGCAGTGGCTTCATTTAGTAATCCTAAAAAGTTTATTCGGGAAGGCCAAGAATACCGCTCTTATGAAATGATTAGGTTTGCCAATCATAAGGGTCTGACGGTGGTGGGCGGATTAAACAAATTATTGAAAAAATTTACGGACGAACACTCCCCCGATGATATTATGACTTATGCCGATGCCGATTGGTCGGACGGAACAAATTACGAAAAAATTGGTTTTGAGCGAATAGAACTAACCGAACCTTTGAGTTTTGTAGTTGATGATGAAACATTGACGAGAAATTTAGTAGTTAACACCCCTCACCTTCAAGGAGAGGAGATGAGGTGCTACAACTCAGGAAATTGGAAGTTTTTGATGAAATTGAAGCAATGATAGAAAAAAAAGATATTCCTTTGGTGGTGATTTTAGGCCCAACGGCTTCGGGAAAAACGAAGTTGGCGGTTAATGTCGCATCCAAACTTAATGGCGAAATTATCAGTGCCGATAGCCGACAGGTTTATCGAGGAATGAATATCGGAACGGGCAAAGATTATGCAGATTATCTGCCAGTTTTTAAGCAAAATCAGGCTTGGTTAGCTGGCATTGAAGGCTTACATTTGATTGATATTGTAGAGGCAGGCGATAGTTATAATGTGGCGTTTTTTCAAAGAGATTTTCAGAATGCTTATCAAGATATTATTGCTCGAAATAAAACTCCTATTCTGTGTGGTGGAACAGGAATGTATATCGAAGCAGTTTTGCGAAATTATGAAGATACACAAGTGCCTATTAGTCAGGAGTTTAGAGATGAAATGTCGTTAAAAACTGATGAAGAATTAGAAGCCATTTTTCAAGAAAAATACTTTCAAGAAAATGCCGATATTTCGACACGAAAAAGATTGATTCGTGCCATAGAAATTGGTAAATGGAAGTCAGAAAATGGAGATTTGAAAGAAGAGCTTATTCTCTCCTCTCTCCATCGGGGAGGGGTAGGGGCTGTTTTTGGTATCGCCATTCCAGTAGAAATTCGCCGAGAAAGAATCACGAAACGCTTGCACGACCGCTTACAGAATGGCATGATTGAAGAGGTGAAAACCTTGCTCGAAAGCGGTATTTCGGCCGAAAAATTAATTTTCTACGGCCTCGAATATAAGTTCATTACCGAGTATTTGGTTGGCGATTTATCTTACGATGAAATGGCAAAACGCCTCGAAATAGCGATTCATCAATTTGCCAAACGCCAAATGACGTTTTTCAGAAGTATGGAGCGTAAAGGTATCAAAATCAATTGGTTGGATGGAATGCAGTCTGTGGAAGAAATGACCGAGGATATAATAAAATTGATTAAAATCTAAACCTGTAATCATTCTCTTTTCTGATTACAACCTTTTCCACTAAAATAAAGTCAAATGCTTAATGTAATGATTTTACTAACATAATAGTATGCTCTTCGAAACATTATTATTTGAATTATGAAGCCCCCATTTTTACCATTGAAACGAAACTTAATTGTATGCGTTTTGTTGATTTTTAATCAGTTTTGCTTTGCCCAAACGCAAATAACTGATTTTAAATACGAAAATACATACTCCGATTTTTATTCGTTAGTTGGCAAAGTAAACAATACAATTTTTTATACTCAATCATCCCAGTATTCCGAAAGAAGTGTTTGGTATAATACAATTGGAGATTCTGCTACAAAATTTATTGGAAAATTTCCCGATGTTAACGTTTCCAGCTTTTCAAGCTATGTTTTCAACAATAGGGTATATTTCGTATTTAATAAACACCCATTTAGTTCGGAATTATGGACTTGTGATGCCACAGTTGGTAGTCTTCGACAAATCTATAAATTTGATGAAGCTGGAAGTGTATTTATATTCAATAATAAAATGTTATTTAGAGGGAAAGGTTTATCTAAACTTGTTTTTGATGAAACTAACAATGATTATGGATTGAAGGTACTAATCGAAGATTTATCAAATATTAACTTGACTATTTTAGAGAATTTTATCATTGGCACTAATTCCAACTATTCAGAAAAGACTGTAACTATCATTGATAAAAACCTTGAAAAACAAACTGCCAAATTTCCAACCGAAAAAACAACGAGTATCTCAAATATTAGGCAATTGAATGATACTTTTATCATAGATGCACTAACTATAAATGGTCCCAATGGTACCAATAGTGCGATAATGGAGCAATATACTTATGATAAAACTCGGAACGAGTTTAAATATTTAGCACCAAAAACAGGAACTCCTTTGTTTGAAACATTTTACTTTTCTAATGATACACTAAATCAAGTAGAGCTGTATGGTACAGAAAAGAATTACACCATTCTACGAAGTGAGATAATTAACGGTAAGAAAATAGAAAAGGTAAATAAAAATTTAAAAATCTCTTTAGGCTTTTATTACTGGGGATTGATATTTTATTCCAATTTTAAGGTTATCCATGATAACTTACATTTTATAAGCTACACTTTTGATTCGACCAATAAAAATATTGTAAAAGACAAATATTTAGAACGTTTAAACCTAAAAACAGGGGTTTTAGACAGCTATTTAGTCAATGAAATTTCTCAATCGCCCTATCCTTTATGGGACTATGGATATGAAGGTTTATTGTTTGCATTGAAGCAAGAAGGTGAAATACTAAAAATTTGCCCCAAAAAATTTGGATTTGCACCTATTTTAGGCTTTGATTTGAAACAGAAAAAAATTATCAAGTTTGATACTCTTTCTCAGCCTTTTTCGCAAAGTATTTCGATTGCTAATAATCAGTTTTCATGGATTGAAAAAAGTAGTTTATACTTTTTAGATACACTCAAAAGAAGTATAAGAATAGTAAAGACTTTCCAGGAGAAAACTTATAATAGTGCAATTATAAGCCCTCAAATAGTAGATGAAAATCTTTTTTTATTAGTTCGTTCGTTTGAAAATGAATTTTCTATCCATCATTTTGACGGAAATAAACTACAAAAAATCGTTGTTAGTGATTCAGTGCAGTATTTCTACGATTTTAGAGTTTCAAACAAACTCAATGATAATAGTTACCTACTGTATTTTTATTATAAAGGTATTGACTATAACAGCTTGGCAATTTACCATTTTAATTCACTTACTAAGCAAATGCGATTTGTAACTACATTTGTGAACTCTGATTTTTCGAGTTATGATACAAAAGAGGTATTTACTGCTGCAGGAAAATATTTTTTTAAGAAAGGGCCATATCAAAATGTAGTAACTGATTTTACTGATGCAGGCACTAAAATTCTTCCGCAATTAAGCAAACAAGATTCTCAAGGTATTATACATGTATCTGCCAATGGCAATGTCTTGGTAAGAGAAAGAGAAACTCTGAGCCTAATAAAACCACCATACAATAGTTCTAAGCTTCTCGGAAAGTTTAGCTTTGGGGGACCTCAGGTAGTATATGAAGAAAAGTTGTTTTTTTTTAGCGACCTTAAGCTATGTGTGTATGAAAATGAAAAAATAAGAATAATCAGTGGAGCTGCTTATATTTCAAACGTTTACACTCAAAGAGTATCTAACGATGAAGTTGTCTTTTGGGATTTCTGGTCAAATATTTATCAAGTTAATCTCAAAACTGAAAAAATAACTAAAATTTATCAAGGTGATGGAAGAGGACTATATTTTCATAAAAAAGTAAACAATGATTATTTATTTACGATTTATAACCAATCCGATGGTAAAAATAAACTACTTGTTTATGATAGTGATAAATTAACGACCAGAGTTGTTTGGGCTTACAAAAATGTACAAAGTATCAATGCTATCGGTGATTTTACCGACCAATTTGTTTGGTCTTTGGTCGAATCGAATAATATTATAGATTATGGTATCTACAAAGATGGTGTGGTAAAAGAAATAGAAAATAAAGAAATATCGGTTTTTGATAAAAATCAGCAATTTGAGATTATTTATAGCCAAACCTCAAAAGAGTTTAAAATATACGATTTAACTTTTGGGAGTGGTATCACGAAAGTACCCGTAACGGACAATTTGCTTTGGGTAGAAAACAAAAAGAAATTTGGTAAATATTACGCAATTAACGCTTTGGGTCGATACTCATCTACAAATGATAATTTTAGTCAATCATTATGGGTAACGGATGGCTCATTTGCAAGCACCATAAAAATAGCAGATGGGCTTGGTTATGCCCTAAAATATATAGCAGTTGGTTCAAAATTATATTTTACGGCTAATAATGTTCAAACAGGCAATGAACTTTGGGAAACAGATGGAACAAGCAAAGGTACTCGGCAAATAGCCGATATTTGGGAGGGGACTTTTAGTTCATATCCCGAAAATCTGATGAAAATTGGCAAATATTTATATTGTTTTGCTACAACGCCTAAATCGGGTAAACAACTATGGAGAATAAAAGAAGTTCAAGAAGAAACTGCTATTGTTTTAGGCAATGAAGAAATGATTGAAAAACCAGAAATTAATGTTTATCCGAATCCCACAACTAATTTTTTGAATATCAAAAGTAATACCTTAGATTTGAAAGATGCAAAAATTGAGTTGTTCGATTTGATGGGTAAAAAATTACAAGAGATGAGTTTAGAGAATGAAAATAGCATTAATCTGACTAACCTCTCAAGTGGTATTTACTCATTGAAAATTATATTGGATGCAAAGAAATATAGTATAAAAGTTGTGAAATTTTAATAATCAAATATGCGTACAGTAGCCATTTTTATTTTCGATGATGTAGAAGTTCTCGACTTCACAGGCCCTTTTGAGGTTTTTGGAGTAACAGGAAAGCAAAATGGGGGAGCGGGGCTTTTTGAAGTGTTCACGGTAGCCGAAAAACCAAAAATAGCCGCTCGAAATAACTTAATTGTAGAAGCAACTTATACTTTTGAAAACTGCCCAACACCTGATATTTTATTGATTCCTGGTGGTGGTGGTTTTAAACCTGATGGAACTCCTTTCGGTACTCGCAAAGAAATGAATAATCAAAAACTGCTCGATTGGGTGCGAGAAATGAATGATAAAGTAGAGTTATTACTATCAGTTTGCACCGGTTCAATGATTTTGGCAAAAGCTGGTTTGCTCGAAGGGCTTTGTGCCACAACTCATTATAAGACTATTGATGTAATGCGAGAAATTGCACCAAATACCCAAATTTTTCCTGAAAAACGTTGGGTTGATAATGGTCGAATTATTTTGTCGGCTGGCGTTTCGGCAGGAATTGATATGTCACTGTATGTAGTTTCAAAATTGCATGGCGAAGCCACTGCGGTTGATACGGCTACTTATATTCAGTATGATTATTGGGTGTAAAAAATGAACGTCGGCAGGGTTCAAAACCCTGCCGACGTTATCAAATACCTAAAACTTTTTCACCGAATTGATATCCATCACTAAGTAACTACCATCAATATTCGTATAGTTGAGTTTTACGAAACCATATTCTTCGTTATAGTAAGCCACAAGCCGAGTTTCGCCTACCAAACTTTGGGCATTGGCATCAATAATGAAGCATTTCAAGAAACCAATATTGGTTTTGATGGTCTGAATATCTCGTATGCGGTAGCTGCTGCTAACTTCAACTGCACCCTGCCAAGTTTTCCATTTATCACTCCCGCCAACATCGCTGGTCGTGTGGGTGCTATACCAAGTATTATCTTTGATGAGTGGTTCACGGATTTCGGGGCGGGGATTTAGCTCCGTTATCAAAAAATGTCCTTCTGTTGGGGGTGTTATCGAAATATCGCTGCATACTTCCACTAATCCAGTTTGTTCGTGTTTCATTCCTCGGCGTTCTTTGCTCAAATAGTCGTATTGTAGGAGCGAGGCTTGACCGAAATAATCACCTGCTTTAACGGTCATGGCCAAGTAATGAATGGCGGTATAATCTTGTTCGAAAGTTAGTTTTGATTTACGTTCGAGTTTCCAACTTAGTTCAAAAGGAGCAATGTGTTCGGGTTTAGTGTAGAGTTTTACGAGTAAAGTGTCTTTTTCTTTCAGAAAATAATATTTGTAATAAAACTGACGGAACTGTTTATATACGGTATTATCATCGGTCAAATGCTTCATTTCTTCAAAGCTCTGACCGAATGTATTTTGTAAGGAAATCCAGCAAATAGATATTAAAATGACTAATCTCATAACAACTTCGAGACAATGTATGCCTTAACTCCTTCAAAATCAGTGCCATAAAACCACTCAAAAGCATCTTGGTTCTTAAACCAAGTCATTTGGCGTTTGGCATATCGACGAGAATTTCGTTTTAAAAGCTCAACCATTGTGGCATAATCGTAGTTGCCATCGATGTATTCAAACACTTCTTTATAGCCAACGGTCTGCAATGCATTATGATTTCGGTAATCAAGCAGACCTTTTACTTCTTCCATCAAACCATTTTTCAGCATCAAATCCATGCGGAGATTGATGC